>JAGWBB010000018.1 GCA_021296095.1 Desulfurellaceae bacterium
GTATCTCTTATGCCAATGGCTTGGCGGATACGTTCAAGCTTGCGTTGTAGGAACCGCTCGGGCAAGCCGCAGATCGGAAACGCCATGACCCGATTACAGGTGTACCCGGCAACCCTGAGGGAGCCAGCATGGGAGTCCTGATTGACGGCACGTGGGAAAAAGACCGAGACGGAGGCAGACTGGCGCGTATTCCCAACGCTGGTGCGTTTCGACGCGGTGTATCACGGCCACTTCTGCAACCTGCGCCGACTGATCGACTGTCCCAATCTGTGGGCCTACACGAAACGCCTGTACGTCCTGCCCGGCGTCAAAGACACGGTGTTTCTCGACCACATCAAGAATCACTACTATGCGAGCCACGCGATTATTAGAGCGTTTTACGTTAGGCTGTAGCCAAGCCGTTCCGCTCTCGTCTGGTGGGGCCTGTAAGCTCTCCCGGCGGTGGGCCGTCACCCCAAATTGTTCTAGCTATCGAATGTCCCGCCAATAGCGGCCGTGTCGTTGTATTCGCGCAGGTAGGCGAGCTTCCCATCCGGCGCGAATCGGAACTCCCACACGAACGGCATGTCGCAGGCGCGACCCGTTTCTATCGATCTGCCGTTTTTTTCGACCCCGGGCGCCGCCAGAATGCGCGTCTCCGGGTCGTAAATAAAATCGTGGAAGACGAGTTCGCCGTTGGCCGCCTTCTCTGTCAGGTGCGCGAAATAGTGTTGTAGTCCCGACACACCCTCGTAGCGGCCGCCAAACGGCACATGGGACGGCAGAAAATTTTCCCAGACGAAATCGTCGGTCATCATTTTCACGCACTCGGGGAAGTCGGTCAGGAGGAGTTTCAGATACCTGTTGACTGTGTCGATCGCCTGTTGTTTTGTCATATCCTCTCCTCGGTCATATACCTGTGGAGGTTGGTGAGCACCATCTGCTCCTCCTTTTTTGTCCGAACCTTACGCTCCTGCCGTATCAAATTGGAGCGGCCAAGTCTGTGGGCCTCGGACAACCATCGACGTAATCTGCTCGACCCGTTCTATCGCACGGGTAAAAGGCGGACACTCGAACAACAACTCTCCGGCCTTCCAGCCGAGCCCACGGCGCGCCCAAGCGATAATGGATGCCATAGCCAAAGGCGATGTGATCTTGCGGATTGCGGGCGATGTCAAAGCGGTCCGGCTCAGGGAATTGAGCACGAGCACGTTCTGTCCGGCTGGAATCTTCCCGCCTTCCAACTCTACTAGCGTGAACACGCCCTAGCGAAACCGCGCGCAAGTCTTGACCCGCCATGACCGAGTGGCGTACAGGATAAGGAGTCGTTCGGAGTCTCACATCAGGAAGGAGGGATTGTTATGGCAAGACCAAGAGGAATGTCCCATGTTGCGCTGTGCGCCCGCGACTTTGACCGCTCGCTGCATTTCTACCGCGATCTGCTCGGCTTCAAGGTCGCCCAGGAGGGCACCAACGTCGAAGGCCAAGGCGAGGATGCGGGCATCTACCGGGTCAAAAACCGCAAGATCAAATTTGCCACCCTGCGCTACGGTCGGGTGAAAAAGGGGCCGTACGGCATGACTGAGGACGCCCCGATCGTGGTCATCATCGCGCCGGAAGGCAAGCCGCCGACCGGCCGAAGCATCAAGGTCGATCAGGTCGGCATCTCGCATATCGGCTTCTGGGTCAAAGGGCTCAACGCGATGTACAGAGACCTCAAGGCCAAGGGGGTGAAGTTCGCCGCCGCGCCGCACGTCCTGGCCAAGACCAAAGAGGGCACCATCCGCAGCGCGTTTGCCGAAGACCCGGATGGCATCCTGATCCAGCTCGACGAAATGGTCCCGGCCAAGCAGGCCGCCTAAACCTGCGGGCTCAGGCATTCCGGGCGCGGATTGCCTGAGCCCGAGCTTCCGCCTCTTGGGCCTCGGCCTCACGCTCCATCTTCCTCAGCAGTCGCGCCTCGGCCTCCAGCACGGCCGCCACCGCTGGGTGCTCCGGGCCGAGCGCCTCTTCCCTGACGCGCAGCGCCCGCTCAAAAACCGCCCGAGCCTCCGGGTAGTGCCCTTGGCCGACGTAGGTCTCGCCCAGGCCAACCAGACTGCTGGCGACAGACGGATGGTGGGGGCCAAAGGCGTCCTGTCTGATGTCCAACGACCGCTTGAACAGCTCCTCGGCCTCGGCATAACGGCTCTGGTCGCCATAGATCGCGGCCAGGGTGTTGATGCTGTTGGTGAGGCTCATGTGACGCGCGCCGTGAAGGTTTTCCTTGATCGCCAGCGAGCGCTTGATCAGGCTTTCGGCCTCGGCGTATTGACTGCGGTCACGGCACAGCGAGGCCAGGTTGTTGAGGCTCTGGGCGACGAGCAGATGGGTGGGCTCGAGCAGCGCTTCGCGAATGGCCAGGGCGCGTCGATACAAGGGCTCGGCCCGGTCATATTTGTTCTGATTATGGTACAGATTGGCCAGATTGTTCAGGACCAACGCCAGGCGCAGGTCTTCCTGACCGGACTGTTCGACCTCTTCGAGGGCGGCCACAAAGAGGTCCTCGGCTTCGGCGTAGCGGCCCTGCAGGTGGAGTTGGGTCGCGGCGTGATTCTTGGCCTCCCAGGATGAATCGTCACTCATGGTTCGTTCTCCTATGGCAGCAGGTCGCCGCGCAGACTCCAGCCCAGCTGGGCGTCGAGCCGGGCGTCGAGCGCCATGAAACTCATGAAAAAGTACCAGCCCGAGCAGCCCAGCAGGGCCAGCTGTTTCCACCACCGGGGTTGCAGGGCGGGCGGCAGAAAGCGGCGGTTGACGTACAGCGTATGCAGGGCGCTGACCGCCAGCAGAAACCCGGCGATATTCGACATGATCAGAATCATCGTCAGCGGTCGGGCGATCTGCATGGCGATGGAACACCAGGTGACATACATGCCGATGATCAGGTAGTAGATCTTGTACACGTTATGGGGCGGCATATGGCGGGCCAGAATAAAGGCCGAGCCGACCAGCCAGGCCGTGCCGAACACGAAGACGCTGACGGTCGTGCGCCACTCGACCCACATGCCGTCGGCGCCGGCCGTCTGGCCGACCCTGAGCGCCGACATGGCGACGCAGCCGAGCACGCTGAACAGGTAGATCAGCACCAGCGGGGTCAGGACACGGGTCTCAAGCCGGTCGGCCCGCATGCTGGCGGCCAGCCGTCGCACGGCCCATATCGCGGCCGGCACGCCGTACACAAAGGCGGTCGCCAGCAGCAGCTGGGGGCTGGACAGGAGCCCGGACCGCCACACGCCCAGCAGCCCGAGCCCGACCAGGCCGGCCGTCGCCGACCACACCAGGCGCGATCCCCTGGCCGTCCGCTCCGGCTGGCTGCCGGTCCAGATCATATCGCTCCAGCGCCGGCCGATGGCGTCCATACTGCCGAGCTGGCTGGAGAACAACACCCAGAAGCCGCACACCAGGGTGAGATACCAGAAGACGGCGCCATAGCGGCTGGCAATGCCCTCGGCCTGAAACGCCGCCGCCTGCCACTGGCCCAGACTCCGGCTCGGATCGATGAACTCAACGGCCAGGATAGCCGGCAGGGCAATGCCCAGCATGGCCCCTCCGCCCCAGATCAGAGCCTGGTCGAACAGAATGTACTTCCACCACTCCCGAAAGCGACGCAGGCTGTCTGGGGTGACCGGAAAGACCATGCCCAGGTGCGACAGGCTGATCTCTTTGCCGCCGACCGCAGACGGAATGGCGCCGACCAGAGAGCCCATGCCCCAGCCTTTGTCGCGGACATAATTGCTGATCGCCGCGTTGCCCAAACCGCCCGCCCCGGCAAAGGCGGCAAAGCCGGCAATCAGCGCCCAGTCGAGGGCCTGTCCGTCGGGGAAGTAGCCGAAGTTGACAAAACCGGCCAAGACCAAGCCCCACGACCGGCCGCTGACCATAAAAAGGTCAACAAACAGCAGATAGCTGAAGATCCACACGACCATGAAGGTGATCGTCACCTGGAGCATGGTGTAGACCTTGCCGCCAAACAGCACCAGGCCGGCGCACACGGCAAAAATCGCGTAGGCACAGGCGGTGACCAGAACGGCGTCAGCCTGGCTCGGCATGACGTAGGCGTCGTGCTGCACGCTCAGGATGCCGGCGGCGACTGCGGTGGCGGCATTGGTGGCCAGGCCCGGCCACAGCACGCCGGCGTCCAGGCTCAGATACCACATGCTGTACCACTTGCTACCGGGCCAGCAGCGCATATAGCCGGTGAAGATCGGCTCACCGGTGGCCAGGGCGTAGCGGGCGACCTCCTGGTTCAGACACGACTGGAGGACGACCGAAACCGTGGCGATCCACAGCATGCTGCCGGCGTATTTGGCGGTCAGGGCCGGGCCGAGCAGCCACTCGCCGCTGCCGATGGCGGCCCCGACCAGGATGACCCCGGGCCCGATTTCGCGTAGGGCATTGCGGACGCTGAAGCGCGGCGGGGCGGGCAGCTCGCCGACGTTCCAGGCCGGCAGACGGCCCGGGTCGGGAAATGCCTGGCTGTCGCGGCGGCTAGGCAAACTCCGGCATCACTTCCTGGGCGAAGACCTCCAGCCCATGCTTGGCCCGGGCCGGATCCCGCGCCCCGGCGTGCATGTAGAAGGCTACCTGCTCAATGCCGAACTCGTCCCGTAGCTCCCCCAGCCGCCGCCGGCAGTCTTGCGGGTTGCCGACAATCGCCCGCTCCTCCAGATTGTCGGGCAGGGATTGCATCAGCTCGAGGAAGGCCCGGAGCGGATCGCCCGAGCGCAGCTGGGCCATCGCCTCGGGCGGCGCAAATGACGAGACCAAGTCAATATAATTGCGGGTACACTCTTTGGCCTCGGCCAGGGCCCGCTGTCGGTCGTGATCGACAAACAGGAAAAAGATAAAGGTTTCCTGCTGCCCGGTGTGGCCGTGCTCTTTGAGCAGCGCCCGGTAGCGCTCGACCCGACGCCGCACCTCGGGGTGGGGCGCGGACAGCCACGGCACGACAAAGGCGTTGTCGCCCAGCCGCCCGGCGGTTTCAAACGATTCCAGGCTGAGCGTACCGCGATAGATCGGCGGATGAGGTTTCTGGGCCGGCTTGGGCGACACCGACAGTTCCGGTACCTGCCAGAACTGGCCCTGGTAGGAAAAACTGTCCTGGGTCCAGGCCCGGCGGATAATCTCCAGAGCCTCTTCGTAGCGCGCCTGACTCTCCTGGGGCGGAATGCAGAAACCCTCAAAATGCTTGGGAATGATTCCGCGTCCCGCCCCGAAGTCGAGCCGGCCGTTGCTCAGAATGTCGAGCATGGCGAAGTCCTCGGCCTTGCGCAGCGGGTTCTCGAACGGCAGCAGGCTGATGGCGGTGCCCAGCCGCAGGGTCGTGGTCTCGCGGGCCAGGGCGGTCAGAAACAGCTGGGGGCTGGGACAGATGCCGAAGGAGTAGAAGTGTTCCTCGCCCAGCCAGACCGAGTCAAAGCCGAGCTGTTCGGAGCGGATGACGAGGTCGAGGGTGTCCTGATAATAGCGACCCTCGTCCTGGCGATCCTGGAAAAAGTCGAACAGGGAAAACAGTCCGAATTTCATGATGCTTCCTCGTGTTGCGCGTTGCGGCCTAGAACATGCCCGAAATCCTGCCGGTCGCATCCATCTTCATGCCCAAGGCGGCCGGCTTGGCGGCCAGGCCCGGCATGGTCAGCATGTCTCCGGTCAGCGGCACGCAGAAACCCGCCCCGGCCGACAGCCGAATCTCACGTACCGACAGGGTGAAGTCGCGCGGCCGGCCGTAGCGCTTGGGGTCGTCGGACAGCGACATCTGGGTTTTGGCCATGCAGACCGGAAAATGGCTGTAGCCGAGGTCGTCGATACGTCTGAGATCGGTCCGGGCGCGCGGTAGCAGGCTGATGTCGGCGGCGCCATAGATCTTCTGGGCGATGGCGCGAATCTTGTCCTCAATCGGCATGTCCGAGGGGTACAGAAAGCGCGGCGGCGGTGGGTCGTCCTGACACGCCTCGACAATCGCCTCGGCCAGGGCCAGGCCGCCCTCGCCGCCCTGACCGAACACGTCGATGACCGTGGCCGGCACGCCCAGGGCCTGGCACTCGTCTACGATGAGCTGGAGTTCGTCCGGGCTGTCGGCCGCAAAGCGGTTGACCGCAATGAGCGGTTGCAGGCCATAGGTGCGGATGCTCTCGGCGTGCTTGGCCAGATTGTCCATGCCCGCCTTGAGGCTGGTCAGGTCTGGTTTGGTGACCTCGGCAACGGGCGTGCCGCCGTGCATTTTCAGCGCTTTGGCGGTGGCTACCAGCACCACCGCCGACGGCCAGATGTTGGCCTCGCGGCACTTGATATCCAGAAACTTCTCGCCGCCCAGATCGAAGCCGAAACCGGCCTCGGTGACCACATAGTCGGCGTAGCTGAGGGCCAAGCGGGTTGCCAGCACGCTGTTGCAGCCGTGGGCAATGTTGGCGAACGGTCCGCCGTGGACAAAGGCCGGCACGCCTTCGACGGTCTGGACCAGATTCGGTTTCAGGGCGTCCCTGAGGATGATGGCCATGGCGTCAGGCGCCTGAACGTCGCGGGCCAGGACCGGCTGGCGCCCGCGGGTAAAGCCGACCACAATCCGCGACAGGCGTTCGAGCAGATCGGCCGGGCCGCTGCTCAGCGACAGAATGGCCATGATCTCAGACGCGGCGGTGATATCAAAGCCGTCCTCGCGCGGCACGCCCATCAGCCGGCCGCCCAGACCCAGGACGATCTGACGCAGCGCCCGGTCGTTCATGTCCATAACCCGCCGCCAGCGAATCTGACGCACGTCGCAGTCGGTCTGGCCGTGAAACAGGGCGTTGTCGAGCATGGCGGCTAACAGGTTGTGGGCTGAGCTGACGGCGTGGATGTCGCCGGTGAAGTGCAGGTTGATGTCCTCCATCGGCAGGACCTGTGAGCGGCCGCCGCCACAGCCGCCGCCTTTGACGCCGAACACCGGTCCCATCGACGGCTCGCGGACGGCGACAGCGGCGTTTTTGCCCAGCCGCGCCAGGGCTTGGCCGAGGCCGATGGTGGTGGTGGTCTTTCCCTCACCCGCCGGGGTTGGGGTAATGGCGGAAACAAGAATGAGTTTGCCCTGGGGACGGGCGGCTGCGTCCGACAGCGCTTCGAGTCCGACCTTGGCTTTGACCCGACCGTAGAGTTCAAGGTGTTCAGGGGGAAGGGATAAGCGGGCCGCGATCTCCTCAATCGGTTTGAGGCTCACGGCTTGGGCCACCGCCAGATTCTGCTCACGGCTCATACGGCTGATTCCTTTCAAAAACGGACGCTGATGACCCCCCGAGCCGGAAGACTTCCCCGTCCGCCTGTCTGGTCTCTGCTGCCGGATTGTTCACCCGGAGGCAAAGGCTTGTCAAGCAGGCAGCGCGTGATATACACAGGGCCGCCTGCACGGCAGCCCACGGAATTCGGAGGAAGCATGGCAGCGGCACGGGGCGACTCGCATCGCGTACGGAATCTGGCGCTCAGCCTGGTCGTCAGCGGCGGTTTTCTGTACCTGGCCTTTCGGAATGTCGAACTCGACGAGCTGGGCCAGGCCCTGGCCCGGGTGGATGGCGGCTGGCTGCTGGTGGCGGTGATTGTCAGCCTGCTGATCATGGTGTTCCGCGCCTGGCGCTGGCAACTGGAACTCCGCCCCCTCGAACATGTACCGGTCGGTCGGCTGTGGGTCGTGACCTCGGTCGCCTATATGGCCATCAATCTGCTGCCGGTCCGCCTGGGCGAGATCGTCCGGCCCTGGCTGCTGTCGCGCCGCTCGGGCGTGTCATTCTCGAATGTGATCGGCAATCTGGTGGTCGAGAAGATGATGGATTCGATTTGCATCGTCTTGTATATGCTGGCCGGCCTGCTGTTTATTGAAAGCCTGCCCGTCTGGGTCCGCCAAGGCGCTCTGGTCCCGGCCACGATTGCCGGCGTCTTCGTGTCCGTGGTCGTGCTGTTCTGGTGGAAGGGTGAGGCGTTCATTGATCGCTGGGTCCTCCGCCTGCTGCCGGCACGCTTTGGCGGTCGGGTCAAAAGCATTCTGGCTGCGGTGACTGCCGGGATGCGGATTCTGCCCAATCCCGGCCTACTGCTAGCGGTGTTTGTGGTCTCGCTGGCGCTGTGGTTTCTGCCGATTGTGTCGAGCTATATCATGATCCGCGCCTTCGATCTGAACGCCCCGTTCAGCGCTGCCCTGGTGGTGTTCATTTTCATCGGCTTTGGCACGGCGCTGCCCAATCTGCCGGGCATGATCGGCCCCTATCAATACGCCTGCCAGCTGGCGTTGGGGCTGTTCGGGGTCAGTCAGGTAGACGGGCTGGCCTATGGTATAGTGCTGAACGCCGTCCAGTTCCTGACCCTGGTGGCCCAGGGTCTGTGCGCCCTGCCGATTGCCGGTGTCCGTTTTGCCGATATTCGCAAGGCCGGTGATGAGGTGAAGCTGGAAGGCGCACCGGCCAGCTAGTCCCGGCGCGGCCCAAGGCGCCGAGCGTGCAGGAAAAAGCGCAGCCGCAGACCCATCGCCAGCAGCAGATAGACCAGCCACAGGCCGAGCAGGCCCTGCGTGGCGAGCTCGGGCAGGAGCTGCTGGCCGGTGGCCGTATGCAGCCCCAGCACGCCGGTGCCGATGAAATTGAGAATTCCGGCCCAGTGACCGATCGGGTTGGACACCAGGACAACGCTCGTATCGCGGTCTGACAGCAGCCAGGAGTCCAACACGTACTGGCCGAAGGCCACGGCCACGGCTGTCGGAATCCACCACGGGACCGTCCCCAGGTGAACCAGATAGCCGAGCGTGACCAGCAGGAAGCTGATATCGGCCAGGTTATCGAAGATTTTTCCCCGCCCGGAACTCAGACCCAGCGTCCGGGCAACCGGCCCGTCGTAATAGTCGCTGGCGCAGATCAGGAGGAACAGCCCGGTCACCAGCCCGGCGTTCAGCAGGCTTGGCCGCCGCCAGCCGGTGTCGATGGCGTACACAAAGAGCGGGGTCAGGACGAGCCGCAGGCCGGTCAGCACGTGGGCAAAATTAAACGGCCGCCGGTCAGGCAAAAAGAGCGCTTTTCTGTTGACAGACTGCTCTGTCGTCATAGCTCCCAGTGTAGAGGGAAAAAGGCCGAAACGGAACCGAGGCGACACCTGCATCGCGCGTCTGGCAGGCTGGAGGCCTGTGCTCCGGAGCCTGCGCCATTTTCCCCAGGCTTCACACGATCCGAAAAAAGATGCTATAGCCGGATGTCTGCGGCCTATTCGGGAAAGATAGAGAGTAGGCCGCGCGGGTTGATGGAGATGAGGAGGAGCGGATGTGGCGAAAGGAAACCTGCGCCTATCAGTGTCAGGAGTGTGAGGAATCATTCCCCAGTATTCCTCAAGGAAACTGTCCTTACTGTGGCTCGGAAGCCATACTCACATTAGGCTGGGATCGGGTGTCCTCGGATGAACGGGGCAACTGGCTTAACCGTATTCGGGGTCGGTCGCGCCAAGCCTCCCGGGACGCGGACGCACTTGCATCGCGACGGCGTTGACGGCCGTCAAGTGCCGGAGCCCCCGCATATCTTCAAGGGCGGCCGGGAAGGGAGGTGACCATGCCTTCCGAGCGGCGAGTTCGTCTATTTCGGGATGGCCGTAGCCAGGCGTTGCGTATTCCGCGAGAGTTCGAGCTGGAGAGCGATGAGGTCATCATCCACAAGGAAGGAGACCGTTTGATCGTCGAGCCTGTCAGAAAAGGTCGGTTGCTGGACTTGCTCGCAACCTCGGAGCCGCTTGACGAAACTTTTCCAGATGTGGATGAAGCACTCCCCCTGCTGGATGATACGGAGCTTTGATTCTGATGCCGGGTCCCCGCTACCTCTTGGATACCAGTATCCTCTGAAGATATGGTCCCGGTTCCTATTGAGCCGGCTATTGCTCCGGTTGAGTGGGAACCGTGATGGCGGGCGGCATCTCTATGCGGTTGCCACCCTCTTCGACGGTGAGGACGGTGATATCGAAGGTCAACTCCTGGCCGGCCAGGGGGTGATTCGTATCAATCGTGGCGTTGGTGTCGTCAAGCGCGGTGATCTTGGCAAACCGCATCTGCCCGTCCGGCCCCACACCCTGGAGTTGGGCGCCGACCTTACGCGCCTGCTCCGGGATTCTGTCCAGCGGCACCTGCTGGGTGCGGCCGGGGTCAACCTCGCCGTAGCCGTCCTGGGGAGACACCACGACCTTTTTTGTGTCGCCGACCTTGAGGCCGAGCAGCCCCTGCTCAAGTCCGCTGACCAACTCGCCTCTGCCGTGGATATAGACCAGCGGCTCCTGCCCGACGTTGGTGCCGGCTTGGCTGCCGTCGCCCAGGGTTAAGGTGTATTCCAGTGAGACCTGTCTGCCGTCGGCAATCGTCATTGCTTCGGCGGCCTGATCCTCAGCCCATGCGCTCCAGCTCCCTATGAGGAGAGCCATGACAAGCGCGCTCATGCTCCAGATTGGACGTGTCATTGTGTGTTTCCTTTCAAAAAAGGGTATGAAAATGTGATTCATCCTCTCTTGCTGCTCAGACAGGCGAGGATGAATCACCCCGTCCACCCTGGGGCAGAACGCCGGGGCTGAGAAGCGTCGTGTGCGCTACAGCATACGCGGCGGATTCAGATGGGAGCCGAGGGTGCCCTTGAACACCTTGAACAGGTGGTCGAGATCCCACGGACCCGGGCTGTAAATCGTCTTTTCCGGCTCAAGATGGGTATAGACGGAGATCCGGTAACCGCTGGCGCCAAACGCCTGACCCGTCACCTCCTGGGCGTCGTCGCTGGCCAGGAAAACCACAATCGGGGCGACATTGGCCGGGTCCATGGGGCTGGCTTGTTCCTGGGCGGCATCACTGCTCTCGGTCAAGCCCATCTGCTGGGCAAAATTGGCCGGGATGGTGTCGGTCATACGGGTCGCCGCACCGGGCAGGATGGCGTTGCAGGTCACGCCGTATTTCTTGAGGGCGTTGGCGCAGCTGTAGGTCAAACCCAGGATGCCCGCCTTGGCGGCCGCATAGTTGGGCTGGCCGGGTGCGCCGAGGGCCGAGCCGGACGAAAAATTGATGATACGGCCGCCCTTTTGCTGGCGCATCAGCGCCGAAGCCGGACGAATGGTGCAAAAGTGGCCCTTCAGATGGACCGCGACCACCGCGTCCCACTCTTCTTCGCTCATATTGAAGATCATGCGGTCGCGCAGAATCCCGGCGCAGTTGACCAGAATATCCAGTTTGCCGAAGCTATCGACCGCAGTCTGGATCAGCGCCTCGCCGCCCTCGACGGTGGCGATATTGCTGGTGTTGGCCACGGCCTGACCGCCAGCCGCGCTGATCTCATCCACCACCTGCTGGGCCGGACCGGTGTCCTGCCCCTCACCGTCCACGCTGGCGCCGAGATCGTTGACCACGACCTTGGCCCCTTCTTTGGCCATGAGGGTGACAATTCCGCGTCCGATGCCGCGGCCCGAGCCGGTCACGACTGCAACTTTTCCGTCAAGTTTGCCCATTGTTGTTCCTCCTTATGATGTCATCCTTTTGGTAATCCCAGGACCCGGTCGCCCAGGATGCCACGCTGAATCTCTGAGGTCCCGCCGGCTATGGTCAGCAAACGGTAGGCCAGGGCGGCCTTGGGCCAGCGCCCGCTTCTGAGCGCGTGGTCCGAGCCCTGAACGAGCTGGGCGTAGGGACCGAGCAGTTCGGTGGCAAACATGGCCAGCCGCATGTTCAGCTCCGAGCCGGCCAGTTTGTTGACCGAGCCTTCGGGGCCGGGCGGATTGCCCTGAATACGCTTGCTGAGGCTGCGGAACATATTGTAGGTGATGGCCTTGCACTCAATCGAGAACTGGGCCAGCTGTTGGCGAACCGCAGGGTCCTGGCTGGCCGGTTTGCCGCCCAGGTCAAGTTCTTTGGCCAGGTCGATGAGTTCGGCCAGATGGCGGTGGACGGGCAGCTCGTTGCCAATCCCGGCCCGCTCGTGCATCAGGGTGGTGACCAGGACCTTCCAGCCTTCGTCCTTGGGACCGATCAGATTTGTGCGGGGTACGCGCACATCTTCAAAAAAGACCTCGTTGAACTCGGCGTCTCCGGTCATCTGCACCAGCGGCCGCAGGCTGAGGCCGGGCGTCTTCATATCGACCAGCAGACAGCTGATGCCCTTGTGCTTGGGGGCGTCCGGATTGGTGCGTACAAACAGTTGGATATAGTCGGCGCGGTGGGCGAAGCTGGTCCAGACTTTCTGGCCGTTGACCACAAAATAGTCGCCCTGTTCAACGGCCCGGGTCTGCATCGAGGCCAGGTCGGAGCCGGCGCCCGGTTCCGACAGCCCCTCACACCAGATTTCGTCCCCAGACAGAATCTTGGGCAGATGGTCTTTTTTCTGCTCGTCCGTGCCCCAGTGGATCAGTGTCGGGCCGGCCATCATCAGGCCCAGGGTATTGGCAAAACGCGGCGCGTGAGCCTTGGCCATTTCCTGGTTGTAGATGAACATCTGCATCAGACTCGCCCCGCGGCCGCCGTACTCCTTGGGCCAGTGGATGCCGACCCAGCCGTCCTTGGAGGCGGTCTTTTGCCAGGCGCGTTGATACTCGAAGCGGGCGTCGACATCAATATCGTCGAAGTGCTGGGGGTCGTAACCCTCGGGCAAATTGGCCTGCAGCCAGGTCTGGACCTCCTGACGAAAGGCTTCCTCTTCGGGGGTAAAGTTGAAATCCATGCTGTTCCTCCGCGCCGGCCAGCTTAACCGCTTCGCCAGCCAGGGTAAAGGGTTGCGGGGGCGAACAGGGCTTGCGGTTTCGACTGCCGGGCGTCATAAGGGCGTCTACAAGCAGGCACGACAGGAGATCAGGATGGCGATCAACGGCAAGCGGTATTGGGGTATTCTGCCGCCACAAACGGCGGTCCAGATTCTTGACGCGGCCAAAAGTGCCGAAGAGCTGGGGCTGGACGGGCTGTGGGGCATTCAGCTGCCCGGCCCGCCGTTTTTGCCCCTGGCCACCGCCGCGGGCGGAACCCAGCGGCTGAAACTCGGCACCGGGGTGACGCTGGCCTTTACCCGGAGTCCGTTTGAAACGGCGTTGTCGGCCCTGGACCTCGACCTGATCAGCGGCGGCCGGACGGTCCTGGGCATCGGTCCCAGCGTGCGCCGCTTTAACGAGAACTGGCACGGCGTGGCCTACGACCCGCCCCTGGCGCGTCTGCGCGAGGTCATTACCCTCATCCGTCTGATCATTGAACAGGGCCATCTGGGCAAGCTCGGCAAATGGCAGGGCGCGTACTACACGGTCGATTTCAGCGACCTGAATATCCTGCGCCCGCCGGTCCGGCCCAGTATTCCGATCTACCTGTCGGCCCTGTTCACCGGTGCGGTGCGGCTGGCCGGCGAACTCGGCGACGGGCTGGCCGGCCACCCGATCTGGTCGGCGGAGTGGATTCGAGACCGGGTGGAGCCGAATCTCGAGGCGGGGCTGGCCACGGCCAACAAAAACCGCCGCGATTTCGATCTGAACATCTGGGCCTATGTGGCGATTCATCCTGACCGACGCCAGGCGATTGCCGATGCGCGGGGCACGGTCGCCTTTTATTCGTCCATCGCCCAGTATGAGAAGTATTTTGCCGCCCACGGGTTTGGCGAGGCCGCCCGTCGGGCTGCGGCGGCCGCTCAGGCCCAGGATCCCAAGGCCATGATTACGGCCATTCCGGACGCCATGGTCGAAACCTTTGCGGTGGTCGGAACGCCGGACGAGGTGCGTGCTCAGATCAACGCGCGCTGGGAAGTGGCAGATTCACTGACCCTGATGGAGCCCTCGTTTTTCCTCAAGGCCGAGCAAGTACGCGCCTATCAGCACGCCCTGGTCGAGACGCTGTACCGTTGAGTGTCGAACCGATCCGGGGCCACTTATTTGTCCTGATACAGTTTGTCCAACTGGCTCAGCAGATCCGCCCGGCTGCCGGGAGGAGCCTCTTCGGACGCTGGGGGCGGCTGTGGCGGGGATGACTCGCCCGCACCGGCTTCGGCCCCGAGTTGGGCCAGCTGGCGTTGCAACTGGGCGATGAGCCGCTCCTTGTCGGCCAGCTCCTGACGTAGCTGTCGAACCAGGGCCTCAAGCTCGGCCGTACTTGCCTGGTGGGCTGCCATACGCCCTGTCTCATCATACGCCTGGGGCGTTTGCAAGGCGGCTTTGACAAGCCGCAGCCCGGTTGCTAGTCGGTACGGCTATGGATACCAGCGTGCCGGATGGGCTGAGGGCGGCGGTTGAGCGAACCTGGGGGGCTGAGATTGCGGCGGTCGAGCCCTTGGCCGGTGACGCCTCAAGCCGCAGCTACCTGCGTCTGCGTTTGCGCGACGGCGGGCCGCCGAGTGTGGTGGTGATGGTGCTGGCCGATAGCGCCCTGCCCCTGTCGTCGGAAGAACTGGCGGTGTTTTCCGAGCCGCTGACCGAGCTGCCGTATGTGAATGTTGACCGCTTTCTGCGACCGCTCGGCATGCGTATTCCAGACCTGTATTACGACGGCCAAAAAGAGGGCTTTCTGCTGCTCGAAGATATCGGCGATACGCCGCTCCGCGAGGCCGCCCAGGCCGGTTCGGCAGCCGATACGGAAGCCCTGTACCGCCAGGCCATTGACCAGCTGCTGTTGCTCCAGATTAGCGGCACCCGTAAACGCGACAGCACCTGCATCGCCTTTCAGCAGCGCTTTGATCGGCGGCTGTTCGCCTGGGAGTTTGAGCATTTTGTCGAGTGGGGGCTTGAAAAGCGAACCGGCAGGCCGCTGCCCGAGGCTGATGCCAAGGTGCTGCGGCCCCTGTTTGAGGACATTGCCGGGCGGCTTGATCGTGCGCCGGCGTTTCTCAACCACCGCGACTATCACAGCTGGAACCTGTTTGTGCACGACCGCGAGATTCGGGTCATTGACTTCCAGGATGCGCTGCTGGGTCCCGCCACTTATGACTTGGCGACCCTGCTGAACGACCGCGATACGCCGGCAGTGATCGCCCCGGATCTGGAGCACCGGCTGGTCGAGTATTACTATGACGCCTGGCACCAGGCCGGTGGAGATCCGCTGTCACACGACACGGTGTGGCACGAGTACAACCTGTGCCTGTTGCAGAAAGCGTGTAAAGTGGTCGGCCGGTTTTATTATCTGGAGCTGGAAAAGCACAAGACCGGCTACAGCCGCTATATTCCGCCGACCCTGGCAACCATCCGCCGGGTGCTCGAACGCCTGCCCGAGTATCGTCCCTTGCAGGATATTGTGGCCCGACATTTTCCCCAAGCTGAACGATGAGAGCCACTTCATCGAGAAGAGACCTCCGTTCGCCTTGCTCGCCATGCGTGCCATGATTCTGGCCGCCGGGCTGGGGACCCGCCTGCGGCCGCTCACCAACACGACGCCCAAGGCGCTGGCCCCGGTGGCGGACCGCCCGCTGATCGAGTACGCCCTGCGTTTTGTGCGCGCGCAGGGCATCCACGAGGTGGTGATCAACCTCCATTACCTGGGCGATCAGATTCGGGCCAGGCTGGGGGACGGGCG
The DNA here is from genome assembly GCA_021296095.1 of Desulfurellaceae bacterium. Lineage (NCBI taxonomy): Bacteria > Pseudomonadati > Campylobacterota > Desulfurellia > Desulfurellales > Desulfurellaceae > Desulfurellaceae bacterium. The sequence goes on from JAGWBB010000018.1 coordinate 15,515, forward strand.
AGACTACGGCGTGCGGATTACCTATTCTGTTGAGGAGCGGCTGCTGGAGACCGGGGGCGGGGTGAAGCAGGCTCAGGCGTTGCTGGACGGCGGAACGTTTCTGGTCGTCAACTCTGACGCCATTCTCGATCTCGATCTGGCTGCGGTGCTCGACGCCCACCGACGTAACCGGGCCGTGGCTACCCTGGTCCTACGGCCCGATCCCGACGCGGCCAGCTACGGTCTGTTGGAGATTGACCAGAGCGGCCGCCTGCGCCGTTTACGCGGCCAGCCGGCCGGGGTGGATGAGCCGCTGTCGGCCTATATGTTCACCGGCTGTCAGATTCTTGAACCCAGGGTTTTTGATTTCATGCCCACGCCGACGCCGTTCAGCCTCACCCGTCAGACCTATGTCGAGATGCTCCGGGCCGGGGAGCCGCTGTACGGCTTTGTCCATACCGGGCCGTGGATGGTGGTGGACGATGCCGAGGGCATGGCCCGGGCAACGCAGGCCATCCGCTCAGGACGGCTACGTCTGTCCTATCTCTGATCTGTGTTGGCCCAGGCCGATGCGGGCAAAGTTCTCCAGACAGCGCTGGGCCGCCGGAGCTTCCCGGACGCTCGTCAGCAGCCACTCGCGCAGGGCCAGGGCGGCCGGCTTGGCGGGAAACGCCTCGGGTGGCAGGGCGGCGCTCAGGGAATGAATCAGGTTGTGGAGAATCGTCGGGGTGAACTCGGGGTGAAACTGGGTGCCCCAGATACGCTCGCCGAGCCGAAACGCCTGGTACGGCCAGTGTTCATTGTCGGCCAGGCTGACCGCGCCCGGGGGCAGGCTGGTGACCACGTCGCCGTGGCTCATGTGGGCCAGAAAAGAGTCCGCCAGGTCTGCAAACAGGCGGTCGGCCCGTCCCTCGGCAGTCAGGCTGAGGCCGACCGTGCCCAGCTCCCAGCCCCGGGGACATTTCTCGACCCTGCCGCCAAAGGCTTGAGCCACAAGCTGATGGCCAAAACACACACCGTAGATCGGCACCTCGCGGTCTGCGGCCCGTCTCAGAAAGCCCTCGCTGCGGGCGATCCAGGCATCGCCGTCGTAGGTCGAGGCCGGCGAGCCGGTGGCGATAATACCGGCCCAGTCGGTCTCGGCCAGCGTGTCCTTACGGGCGTCGAGCACCACGCACCGCTCGTCACCCAGCAGGTTCAGAAAGGCCCGTTCATAGCGGCCCAGCTGTTCGGTCACCCGCCGGGGCAGGTCGCCAGTCTTGAGGATGAGCAGGGGCTTCATGAGATTTTATATCTCCTGCAATATTCTCCGGAATTCCTCAAACTTCAGATGGAACAGCACTTTTTCCATGGTGGAAGCGCTGATGATCGGGAGTTTGCTCACACGCTTACTGAAATCTGCTGAATACCGATGAACGGGGTGAGTTCAAGCTCTTCTCCTTGCTCTCGCCTTTCTTCCAGACACACTTCAACAACTTCCTGAAGATTGTGTCGCAGCTCATCAAGGGTTGCGCCTTGCGTATGCGCTCCGGGGAGCGCTGGAATAGTGCCGACAAAAAGCTGTGTATCAGGATCGAACTCGATATAGGCAGTCAGGGTGTGTTTTTGCATCACTGGTCCTCTCTCACCGGTCCCGATGGTCGCGCGTCTGGCCGGGAGCCTTGGGGTGGGCGTAGGGGTGGGGGCGCTCGGTGGCCACCTCAAACGGAATGGCCTCCAGGTGGGCCATGCTGTCCCGGTAGGCGGCGACCAGGCGGTCTTCGCCCTCGTAATTAAACGGGTCTTGGAGGCGTTTCTCGATTTCCCCGCCCCGTTCCGGTTGATGCTCGACATACCACCTGACGGTGCTGGTCAGGGCGTCTTCGACCGTGTGGACATCGGTGTAGCCGAGCTGCTTCTTGATCTTGGTCAGATCGACGACCCGGTGGTGGGAGCTTTGCTGCATGGCATACGGATGGGACGGGCGGGCGATATGGTGCGGCATGCTGACAATATCCCACTCGTAGTCCAGCTCCTTGGAGATGACCTCAACGACCTGACGCAGGCTGAACTGCTGCTCGTCGCCACAGTTATACAGCTGGCCGGCCGAGGCTTCGGGCTGATCCACGGCCAGCAGAACGGCGTGGGCCAGATTGCCCGCATAGCCGTGGGTAAACAGCATCAGCCCGGCATCCGGCAGAATGATATACGGCCGCTTATCCAGGATACGCCGGATGACGCTCCACTCGCGGGGGACGAGTTGGTACGGGCCGTAGACGTAGGGATAGCGGAAGTAGGCGGCGGTCGGGTGGGTTTCCAGGACGGCCTGCTCGGTCTGGGCAATCAGATACGCAAAGCGCAGTTCCTCCTCGCTATCGACCACCGGCGCGTCTTCGGGAACCGCCCCCTTCAGGCCGGGCGGGAACAGCGCATAAGCGTCCATATAGCCCCGATAGCTGGCCACCCCACCGACCCCGACAAAGCGGCCGACTTTGCCGACCAGGGCTTCGGCCACAAAGCGGATGCGACCATAGGTCACCACGGCCAGATCAAAGGTTCGTGTGCCCAGGGCCTCATCAATGGTTTCCCGAAAGTGCGGGTCGCCGTGAATATGTTCGACCTGGGGCGGTATCTCGGGAATTTCGTGGGTTCCGCGGTGAAAAATCGTGACCTCATAGCCCCGTTCGATCAGGCCATTGACGATAAACGGGCCGGTTGGGCCAGTCCCTCCGACGACAAGTGCTTTCATTTGTCCTCCCTATTCTTCGGCATCAGTCCCCACCATCCAGAATCCGAGCGATATCTCGTCCACCGTACAGGACACGCTCGATGAAAACGGTCTGCTCTGTGACACGGTAAAAAATAAGATGTCTGGTAAACCCTCGAATGCGCCAGATGCGGAGTCCCTGTAACCGTGGATGGGAAGTCTGGTACTGTCTGCCCATTTCCGGTTGTTGCGCTAACTGTTCAAACGTCCTGCGTGCGGCTGTAACAAATCGCCTGGCAGCAGACGGACTATCTTGCAGAATATCCGTGGTCGTTGCAACGAGGTCTTCTTCCACCGCTCGCTCAACAACAAGCTGCCGTTTCACGACTTTCCAGGCTGATTTTTTCGTGCCGTCGGCTCTCGGACGATCCCTTCAAGGCGATCCCAAAACTCTGGGGTCAACTCGCGGTAGTCGCCCCGTTCCACCGCTTCCAGCAACTTCGCTTCCAGCTGCTGCCGGGTTGCTTGGTCCTGGTCGGCACGAATGAGGGAGCGGACATACTCGCTCACCGTATGAAAGCCCTGACTGGCGATACGCTCCTTAATGAACATTTCCATCGTCGCTGGAACAGGGACGCTCAAGATTTTCTTTGCATGGATTTCGGCGCTCATAAGCGCAGTCTATCAGTCGTCTGATTTATTCACAAGAAATCATATCCTGAAGAGTGTCCTGGTCCTTGTACACTCTGCTGTTCAAGGGCATAAAAGCTCCTGTTGCGAGGGAACACCCATGCCGATTGCCGCGGCTGCCAAACCAAAAGACATCAAGGACTACTACGCGGCTCTGGACGCCTACGCTGAGCAGGGCGTGACGCATGAAGGGGCGGTGCGTTCGGCCTTTCAAAATCTGCTGGTCGAGACCGGTCGGCGGGCCGGCTGGACGCTCATCCCGGAGTTGCCGCTGGGGTCCATCCGGCCTGACGGGACGTTTCGGGATGAGTATTTCCTCAACCGCGGCTACTGGGAAGCCAAGGACACGAAAGATCGGCTTGAAGCCGAAATCGAGAAGAAAAGAGCCAAAGGCTATCCGCTGACAAACACGATTTTTGAAGACACCCGACACGCCTACCTGTACCAGAACGGTCAGGTCGCCATGCAGGTTGACCTGACCGAGCGGGAACAGCTCAGCAACCTGCTCATCACCTTTTTCTCGTACACGGAACCCGCCCATGAGGACTTCGGCACGGCGGTGGGCGATTTCAAGCAGCGCGTGCCGGACCTGGCCCGCGGCCTTGTCCAGATCATCCAGGCTGCCCACACCACCAACGCCAGATTCAAGCGGGCGGTTGCCAGTTTCTTTGAGCTGTGCCAGGACTCGCTGAATCCCAACATCAGTGAAGCGGCGGTTGACGAGATGCTGGTGCAGCATCTTTTGACCGAGCGGCTCATTCGGACGATTTTTGACAGTCAGGATTTTACCCGCCGGAACGTGATTGCGGCCGAGGTGGAAAAAGTCATCGACGCCTTGGTCAGCAGGGCGTTCAACCGGCATGAATTTCTGAAACGGCTCGACCCGTTCTATCTGGCTATCGAGTCCGCCGCCCGAACGATTACGGATTTCAGCGAGAAGCAGCACTTCCTGAACGCCGTCTACGAGCGCTTCTTTCAGGGCTACTCAATCAAGGCAGCCGATACCCTTGGCATCGTCTACACGCCCCAGGAAATTGTCGATTTCATGTGTTCAAGCGTCGAGCAGGTGCTCAAGGAAGAGTTTGGCAAGCAGCTCAGCGACCCGGGCGTGAACATTCTCGACCCCTGCACGGGAACCGGGAATTTCGTGGTGAACCTCCTGCGCCGCATTCCCAGGCGCGACCTGCGGCGCGTGTACACCGAGCAGCTGTTTGCCAACGAGGTCATGCTGCTGCCGTACTACATCGCCGCGCTCAACATCGAACATGCCTACTACGAACGCACCGGCGAGTATGAGCCGTTCGACGGCCTGTGCTTTGTTGACACGCTCGAACTGGCAGAGGGCAGCGAGCAACAATTTGCCTTTATGACCGAGGAGAACACCGCACGGGTAGAACGCCAGAAGACCGCCCCTATTACCGTTATTATCGGCAACCCGCCCTACAACGTCGGACAGATTAACGAAAACGACAACAACAAAAACCGGAAGTACAAAGTCATCGATGAGCGTATCAGAGTCACGTATGCCAAGGATTCCAGGGCGAGCAATGTCAACAAGCTCTCTGACGCCTACGTGAAGTTCTTTCGCTGGGCTGTAGAGCGGCTGGAAGAGCGGGACGGGATTGTATGCTTTGTGACCAATAACAGCTTCGTGGATCAAACCACTTTCGATGGCGTAAGGAAAAACCTGTTGCAAGATTTCACGAGTATTTACCACGTCGATCTGCACGGCAACGTCCGGGAGAATCCCAAGCTCAGCGGGACAACTCACAACGTATTCGGTATCCAGGTTGGCGTCGGCATTACGGTTGCTGTTCGTAAGGGGCAGCACGTGGACCGTACCTTGCTGTATCATCGCGTTCCCGAAGGCTGGCGTAAGGAAGAGAAGCTGTCTTGGCTGACAAAGAAGCAGAACGTTGCAGGGGTAGAATGGCGGACCCTGCAACCGGACGAGAGACACACCTGGATTCTTCCTCCACACGCTGATGAGTTCAGGGCACTACTCCCCATCGGGAGTCGAGAAACGAAAGCGAATAAGCAAAGAGACGAAGAGGCACTTTTCAAAACGTTCTCCATTGGCGTCAATACCAACCGGGATGCGTGGGTCTATTGCTTTGATAAAAATCAACTGGCCGATCAAGTCCAAAGGAGCATCGAAACATATAACAGCGAGATTGACCGTTGGAAGCGAGCAAAGATGCCGAAGGACATCGATAATTTCGTTGTCAATGATGAATCAAAGCTCAAGTGGAGCAGCAGGCTTAAGGAGACATTTGCGCGTGGCCTCTATACGGATTTTGAAGAAGGAAAAATGAGGAACGCCCTCTATCGCCCTTTCACGAAACGCTTCTTATTCTTTGATTCCATCATGAATCATCGCCAAGGCATCTCGCCCTACATCTTTCCGACAACGGATGCCGAGAAGGAAAATCTTCTTATTTGCGTTCCAAGCGTAGGAAATCGTAAAGATTTTGGTTGCATGGTCACCAATCTGATTCCTCCTTTAGACCTAGCCTTTGAGAAAGCCCAATGCTTTCCCTTCTACGTCTACAACGAAGACGGCACGAACCGGCGTGAGAACATTACCGACTGGGGGCTTCAGCAGTTCCGCGACCATTACAACGACAATACCATAACCAAATGGGACGTTTTCTATTACGTCTATGGCCTGCTGCACCATTCCGGCTATCGGGAGAAGTTCGCCGATAACCTGAAACGTGAGCTGCCGCGCATTCCGTTTGCCCCAGACTTTCAGGCCTTCGCTTCTGCCGGTAAACAGCTTGCCCGGCTGCATCTCGAATACGAAGACCTTGAGCCGTATGATTTGCAATGGATCGAATCGGACGAGGTGCCGCTCTCGTACCGCGTAGAGCGCCTAAAGCTCAGCAAGGACAAAACCGCCCTGATAGTCAACGATTCGCTCACCCTGGCCGGGATTCCCCCGGATGTGTTCGCCTATCGCCTCGGCAACCGCAGCGCCCTGGAGTGGGTCATCGACCAGTACCGTGTCAAGACGGACAAACGCAGTGGCATCCGCTCCGACCCCAACCGTCTCGACGACGAAGAATACATCGTCCGCCTCGTCGGCCAAGTCGTCCGCGTCAGCCTGGAAACGGTAAGCATCGTCCGCGGTCTACCGGAAGATAGTGGATCATAAGGACTCAGAGGTCATGTTCATTGTGCTTGAAGGAAAGCCTATGCCGGAGCATTCTATAACGCTCACACTCCCTGATGCGCTCTACCGACAAGCCCAGCAGGTCGCAAAAACAACCCAACAGGCAATCGAAGAGGTTGTCTTGGCATGGATACATCCTGCTCCAGAAGAGGGCCTGATGGGACTTGATGGGTTATCGAACGATGAGTTGCTCGCCGTCGCCCGAACGACCGTTCCCCCGGTTCACACCCGCCGGCTGCAAGACTTGCTCACTGCCCAGCGCCAGCGGAACCTCACCGAGAGCGAGCAACAGGAAGCGACAAAGCTTGTTGAACAAGAAGATCTGCTGACTCTTCGCAAATCGAAGGCTTTGTTACTCCTCAAGCGGCGAGGCGCTCTCACTGGGAACCTCTCCGCCTTCGGTGTGTGATGGCGTCGCTGGCCGATTGGCTTCGGTTGGGAAACGTTCTAAGACTGGTCAGATTGCGGTCGGGCGTCGGCTGTCCATTCTTCTTCGCTAAAGAAAACCAAGGAACAGAACTGTTCCGAATCTTCCTTCTCTTCTCGTGCAAGGACTCTGAGGGATGCAGCGCTACATTGAGCAACAGCGTCTTGCCAGTGCGCTGCTTGCAGAAAAGGCGACCAGTCCGCCGAATTGATCGGGACGTGAGGCTGAACCTTGCCCTCTCGGATGTGCACAAAATCGATGCCAATGACCGCAATCCTCTTTTGTGAACATTCCTCCGCAAGCCGTGTGGCCTCTCGCAGCGGAAGGTATTGCTCGTTCCCTCTGTCCATCGAACCTTTCTTCTCTTGGGTCTCCATGCTCGTGAGATAGCGTATCAGTGACATCATTGATTCACAAGAAATCAGATGAGGAGGGAAGTGCTCGGGCAGGGGTAGGAGACCTCTCTCACAGCTCTTGTCAACAGGAATCCTCCTTAGTACGCTTCGCCAAGTGGCACGAACTCCCCGGCTGATTTTGGCCCCTCGTTCCTTAGCTCAGTCACGGGTTATTGCGAAGGGGAATCGCATCCGGGATGTTCAACGATTGGTGGAGACATGTGGCGGCAGGAGATCAAAGCGGGTCAAAAAAAGCAGCCTGCCCTTCGACACGGAGAGGAACCGCTACGAGTACCATTGGTATGAACATCCGGGTATTGGGCGCGTCGAGGTCAGACGTAAAAAGGTTGGCTGAAAGATGATCGTCAAGCTCCGTAGGCGAAACGCTCGCTATCCCGACCTCTCTTCGCACCAGCAGTATATGGTGATCGGGGTTGAGGCCGATGCGTTTCGTATCCTCAACGATGAAGGGCGTCCGTATCTGTATCCGGCTCGGCTCTTTGAGGTCCTTGATCCACGCGAGCCGGCGGATTGGGCCACCGAATTTGGTGAAGACGGCGAACGCTACGCTTATCCCCCCCCACTGAATAGCAACGGCTTTTTCGAGGACTTCTTTGAGTCCGACAAGGAAGCGGTAGCGACCTTCTGGCGCGTAGTGAACCAACGCCTTGCTGCGGCGTGATTAACCAGCTTCTTCAAAACCGTGGTGGCCTTCCTCATCCTGTCCGCTTTCCTTCAGCCACAAACGGCGCCAAGGCGATGAGCACTCCTGTTTTCTCGACAATGTCCGCCCCAACCGGCGCCATGTTGTCTCCTGCCGCAAAGGTTTCCTCTTCTGTCCTATACCCTGCCTCGACATAGACCACCGTGTCTTCTCCCTGAATGGCTTTAGGGGGAACGATAAACCGGCTCAGAGCGTCGAGTGTTTTCGCGTCTCCAGTGAGAGCAAGCTGTGTTTTCATTCCGACGCCCGCTCCCCTAACGCGGAATCACCGGCAGCACCAGGTGTGACGGATACCGGCTGTCATGAAAAATCGTCTGCTGGGCGGTCTGGAGTTCGCTATCGACCCCGAAGTCGTGGCCGGTGTTCGGGTTGCGGTCGTAGTGGGGGAAGTTGCTCGATGAGACTTCGAGCCGGAAGCGGTGGCCGGCCTTGAACACGTAGCTGGTAGCCCACAGGTCGATGGTATAGGCGTACACCTCGCCCGGTGTAATCAGGGACGGTGCGGTATGCGACTCGCGGAAGCGGGCTCGGATCACGCCCTCGGCAATGTTCTGGGCATAGCCGTCCGGGCGCAGGTCGATGAGCTTGGCGGTAAAGTCGGTGTCGGGCGCCGAGGACGCCGCGTAGAGGCTGAGGGAAATCGGGCCGGTGACTTCGACAGCGTCGTTCAGCGCCTCCCCGGTGTACACCAGCACGTCTTGCCGTTGCTCAATCTTGGTTTGATCCAGCACGCCCATAGCCATGCCCAGGGTGCTCCCGCCCCGGGTCGGCACCGGGTCGTGCGGGTCGTACACATAGCCGTCCTGGGGCTCTTCGTTCGGTGCCGAGTCAGACAGGCCGCCGTCGCCGTTGAGGCTGTTGGCCTTCCCGCCGCTGTGCAGATACAGCTTGGTGTAGCGCGTGCGCGCCAGCGGCCACTCGTTTTCGTCCCGCCAGCGGTTGTCGCCCATCACAAACAGCCGAATCGGCGCTTCGTCGGTCACGCCGTTGTCTATGCCCTTGAGGAAATAATCGAACCAGCGCAGCTGCACGTCGTGTAGCTCGATCAGGGCTTCGGGACCGAAGTCGATGTCGCCCGTTCCCCGTGAGGTGGGCTGGGCGTAGGGCAGCAGATGGGCCCAGGGACCCATCAACAGGCGTTGGTTGCGGCGCGCTTCCTGGGTCAGGGCCTGCTGCCGCAGACCGCTGTACATGCTCAGGGTGTCATACTGAAACACGTCGTACCACGAACCCACGTGCAGCATCGGCACGTTGATGTTGTGGAACTGGCGGCGCAGGTCGAGCGCCTGCCAGTACGGGCCGTCTGTTGGATGGCGGAGAAAATCGGCAAAATACGGTGCGCCATCTTTGAAGCGTTCGGCCCAGTCGCTGAGCGGCAGATGCCGGTATTCCTCCTTTTTGAGCGGAGACATGGGCATGTCCGGATACGCGACCCGGGCGTCCAGCAGCGGCTTGTACTGCTCATACAAACCTTTACGCTCCAGGGTGTTGCGCTGCATGGTGGTGAAGTAGGCCAGCATCCAGCCCAGCTCGAACACCCCGCGCCGATAGGTACAATTTTCGTAATAGCTGACCGGACCCGAGACCGGGCTCATGGCCCGCAGATGGGGTGGCCGCTCGGGCGCGGCAAAGTACTGCACCAGACCCAGATACGACTGGCCGACCGTGCCGACCTGGCCGTCCGACCACGGCAGGCCAGCCGCCCACTCAATCGTGTCGTAGCCGTCCCGGCCCTCATGGATAAAAGGATAAAAGTCGCCCTCTGAACGAAAACGACCCCGGGTGTCCTGGACCACCACGACATAGCCGCGCGACGGGAAATAGTCCTTCTCGGTCAGCGCCATATCGACGCTTTTGTCATACGGCGTGCGGACCACCAGCACGGGAAACCGTCCGTCCGCATCCGGCCGGTACACATCCGCGTAGAGCGTGACCCCGTCACGCGTCTGCATGGCGATGTCTCTGTCTACAACAACGCGATAGCTGGCTTGGCTGGGCTGCGGGCTGGTCATGGCTCCCTCCTGTGTGTCTGGCGGATCTCTATCCGGCCGGCGAGCGTATCCTGCTGGCGGACGCGGCGGATGGCCTGTTGTCGCTCGATTTCATACTGACGGCGGGCCGCGTCCCGTTCGGCGGCTTTGTCTGCACGCTCTTCTTTAGTATCGAACCAGGCTGCCACGCTTTCTTGTATGCCCTGTGCCGCGCGCGTGTAAAAGGCTTGTCGGGAAGAATCCCGGCCAAACCCGGCGCGGAGTTCTTCCCAGACGCTGTCTTCTCTGGCAGGCGGGGCATACGGACGCTGGCTGAGGCGTTCGGTCTGGGTCACACACGCGCAGGGGAGGAAGACGAGAGCCAGCGCCAGCAAAAGGCTTGGTTTGGATTTTGAGCTGAGCGGTAGCATGGGCGCAAAGCCGTGTCGTACTTTAAGACAGCCAACTCAAAATGATATGTCTTCTTTTAGTCCAGGTTCGCCTGAGTGTCGAAGACAAGGCGTGAAAATCCAGGGAATTTCCTTGTTTTCGCCTTTTATTCGTCTCAAATTTTTGGTACGCTTTGTGCTTATACATCTGGTATCGCTCAGGACGAAGCGAGGAGAAATAATGTCCGACATGACACACAAGTACAGCGTAGCAGAACTCGAAGCCGATATCCTGGTCCCCTCCCAGTTCTTTGACCGGCGTCAGGCCGAGGGCTCGGCCCAGCCAGAAAGACGCTTGATGCTGGCGGTCATGGAAGACGCCATCGCTACCTTTCAGAAGTCGCTTCCCGAAGCCAACCGGCGGCAGCGCCGCCTGCTGCGGGAAACCGAAGAGTGGATTCAGTCGAACGATACCTCGTGGCCGTTCTCCTTTGAGAACATCTGTGCAGCCCTGGATATTGAAGCAGACTATCTGCGCCAGGGGCTGTTCAAATGGAAGACCGTCCAGCAGACGCGCTACCGGGAGCATGACGACATCCCCGCCCCGGCCCTGCACTCTCCTTTCCGACGCATCAGCGGACGCCGACACAGCCTGTCGGTGCACCACGCCGCCCCGGCAAAAGCCGCCTGACGGCCCTCCCCCGCTACTCCTGGGCGTCAAGCTGCTGGCGAAAGCCGGCCGAGCGCTCGACGATGTCCGCGTACCGGTCCGGCGTCAGGCGTCCCTGCACGAGTTCGAGCCGCAGGAACAGAAAATAGGTCTGGATCACATCGTGGCGGCAGTAGCGATGAATCTCGGGCAGACGCCCGGCTTCCCAGTACTGCTGGACCAGCGAACCGTCAATCCCGACCTTGCCCGGTAGGCCGATCATTTTTGCCAGCAGATTGAGACCGCCCCGCAGGCGCTGGGCGCCGTAGTTGGTGACAAAGTCGTACAGGTCGTAGTGGCCGTCCTGGCTGAAACGATAGCGGGCCTTGCCGCCAAAGTACTGCGGAGCCGGGCAGCCGTACTTGAGAGCCTGGAGTTCGAGGACGGGCAGGTCGAAGCCGCGGCCGTTAAACGTAACCAGCGTGCCCCGAAAGCGGTCCAGACGCTGCCAAAAGGTCCGCACTATGGTTTCTTCGTCGGCGTCCTCTCCAGCCAAGGTCTCGACTGCGGTCAGGACGTGCTCCTCATCGACCTGACCCACGGCAATGGAGACCGGGATGTGGAACGAGATGGGAAAGAAGTCGCTGCCCTGCTCCTGCCTGAGTTGTTGCCGGACCTGGCTGTAGGCGTCCTCGTCCGAGAGTTCGGCGTCCGGGTGATACACTTGCCGGACCAGCCGTTTGTCGATGCGGGTCTCAATATCGAGAATGGTGTAACGCATGGACCCGGGGCTAATGCGACACGAACTTGATGTAGCCGTCTTCGTGGAGCCGTTCGACCTTGCCCTCGTACATGAGCAGATGGAGGTGCGACAGGGTCTCAAACGCGGCCGCCATGATATGAAAAATGGGCGGTTTCTCCTTGCCGAAGTCAAAGATGTTCATGGCGATGTCAAACGCGGTGATGGGCGTGGCGTGAGTCTGGTCGTGAATCTCCTTGAGCCGATAGACGTGGTGCTGAATGATCTGTTTGGCCCGGTAGCGGTGGTCCTTGAAGTTCCCGCCGTGGGCGGGCAGGACCAATTCGACGTCAAGCTCCTGGATTTTTTCGTGCGAGCGGATGAAATCCTGCAATGGATTTTGGGGACCGGAGTAATACACGCCGACGTGGGGGGTGATTCTGGGCAAGAGATGATCGCCGGCAATCATGACCTTGTCCTGGGGAAAATAAAAGCAGCAGTGGCCGGGGGTATGACCCGGCGTCCAGACGGCCTGCAGCGCCCGGTCTCCGACATGCAGCGTATCGCCGTCTTCAATCGGATGATCGGGCATGACGGGCATATAGCGGCTGCCAAAATGACTGGCCGGGGAGGGCAGACCGTTTGGAAACTCGTCCAGCGGAATACCGTGGGCGCGAAAGAACTCCATGGCCTCGGGCGAGGGCAGGCTGGACTGCATGCGCTCGACCCGCTGTTGCTCCAGCGGGTTGAGATACACCTCGGCGCCGGTCATTTCCTTGTAGGTTCGCGAGGTACCGAAGTGGTCGGCGTGGTGGTGGGTACAGATCAGCTTGCGAATGGCCGAGGGTGGACAGCCGACCTGCGCAATGGCCGATTTCAGGGTCGCCACACTCTCTTCGGTGTGCATGCCGGTGTCGAACAGCGCCCATTCGTCCTGGTCGCGGACGAGGTGGATATTGACGATGCTGGGCCGCATCGGCAGCGGCATGTGGATCTGGTAGATATCTGCGGCAACTTCACGAATTTTGGCGTCTTGCATCGCTTTACTCATGGACACGATCTTTGACCGGGAAGGTCGCTTTGATTTTGACCTTCCACAGTGCGACGTTGCCGTCCTCGACCAGCGCTTTGATATCGGTCACCTCGACTTCTTGGATGCCGCTGATGGTGGAAGCCGCCCGAGAGACGGCCAGCGACACGGCGTCCTCAAGCCCGGCTTTTGAGATGCCGGTGAGTTCTATTGTTTTCTCAACCATGGTCGAACCTCCTTACCCGCAGGGCGGGGATTTAGCGCTGAAGGGACGCCGGATCAGCCGCGGACGGCTCCAACGGGGGAGGGGGCAGCCTGGTGTCTGGCGATCCCGACAGGTGGGCATGGATGACCTGCCTGGCCCGGGTCAGGAGGCCGCGCAGCGTCTCGGCGTTGTCCGGCTCGACAATCTGCTGGACCAGAACCCCGTTCAGGGTGGCCATGATCAGGGCCGCGTCTTCGGTCGGCTTGACCAGGCTGGTGAAGTGTCCGGTCTGCCGACCGCGCTCAAGAATGGTGGCCAGCAGGCTGCGGTAGACCCGGTAGAGTTCGCTCACGTAGGCCACCATATCTTTGGCGTTTTCTTCTTCGCGCGCGACCTGGCCGAGCATGAACTTCACCGAGCCAACATTTTCGGCAATGAAGTCCGAGTAATCGGTGATCAGCTTCTCCAGCTGCTGGCGGGCGTTCAAGCCGCGCAGCATGTTTTCGTCGATCGCGTAGGGGGCCAGAAAGTGTTGCAGGGCGGTCTGGAACAGCCGCTCTTTGGTCTCGAAATACCACAGAATCAGGGCTTTGCTGACCCCGGCTTCCCGAGCGACCTGGGACAGTGAGGTATCGGCATAGCCGTGGATGGCAAACAGCTGCCCCGCCGTTTGCAGTATTCTTTCGCGCGCCGCCACGGGGGCAGCGTATGGAAAATGCCCGCCAGTGTCAACGAGAATGGCGGCGCGCGTAGCCGCCCAAGGCTTGGGGTCTGGCGGCCGCGCGTGCAAGCTCAGGCTGCCGCCGGAGCTTGGGTCTGCGTGGAGAAACTGAGCCGCTGTCCGTCCCAGTCCACCACCACATGATCGTGGTCTCTGACTTCGTCGGCCAGCAGCTTGCGTCCCAGCTGGGTTTCGATTTCTTTTTGCAGCAGGCGCTTGAGCGGTCGCGCCCCGTAGCTCGGGTCATAGCCGGCCTCGGCAAAGTGGTCCTTGGCTCCCTCGGTCAGGTCCAGGCTGATATGCCGTTCGGCCAGGCGTGCCCGCAGCCGTTCGAGCTGGATATCGACAATCGCTTTCAGGTCGTGGCGCGACAGACTGTGGAAGACGACTGTCTCGTCAACCCGGTTGAGGAACTCGGGCCGAAACTGGTGACGGAGCGCGTCGAGTACGTCGCGTCGCATGTGGTCGTAGGCGCTGGGGTCGTCCCCGCCGCGGTAGCCCAGGATGTGCTGGCTGCCGATATTCGAGGTCATGATCACGACACAGTTTTTGAAATCCACGGTCCGGCCGTGACCGTCGGTCAGCCGTCCGTCGTCCAGAATCTGTAACAGGGCGTTGAACACGTCGGGGTGGGCCTTTTCGATCTCGTCGAACAGGATGACCGCATACGGGTGTCGCCGCACCGCTTCGGTGAGCTGGCCCCCCTCGTCATAGCCGACATAGCCCGGCGGCGCGCCGATCAACCGGGCCACGGCGTGCTTTTCCATGTACTCGGACATGTCGAGGCGGACCATGTTGTTTTCGTCGTCAAACAGAAACTCGGCCAGCGCCCGGCCGAGTTCGGTTTTGCCGACCCCGGTCGGACCCAGGAACAGAAACGAGCCGATCGGCCGGTTGGGATCTTTCAGTCCCGAGCGGGCGCGGATGACGGCGTCGGCCACCGCCTGCACGGCCTCCTCCTGACCGATCAGACGCTGATGCAGGTGGTCTCCGAGGCGGAGCAGCTTTTCCCGCTCGCCTTCGAGCAGCTTGGCGACCGGAATACCCGTCCAGCGCGAGACCACCGCCGCCACATCGTCCTCGTCAACCTCTTCTTTGAGCAGCCGGGCACCTTCCTGCAGCCGGGCCTCTCCGTCCGCCAAATCGCGCTCCAGCTGGGCCAGCTGGCCGTAGCGTAGCTCGGCCACCCGGTTGAGATCATACTCGCGTTCGGCCTGCTCAATGCGAAGCCGGGTTTTCTCGATCTCTTCTTTCAGCTCGCGCAGGTGTCCGATGGCAGCCTTTTCCGTTTCCCAGTGGGCGCGCAATTGGTCGGCCTCGGCCTGACAGTCGGCCAGCTCTTTTTCGAGCGCGGCGAGCCGGTCGCGCGAGCCCTGGTCGGTTTCTTTGCGCAGCGCCTCGCGTTCGATCTCAAGCTGCATGACCCGGCGGGCCACCTCGTCCAGCTCGCTCGGCATCGAGTCGATCTCGGTGCGCAGTTTTGCCGCCGCCTCGTCAATCAGGTCAATCGCCTTATCGGGCAGAAAGCGGTCGCTGATATAGCGGTCGGACAGGACCGCAGCGCTGACCAGGGCGGCGTCCTTGATCCGCACCCCGTGGTGGACCTCGTAGCGCTCGCGCAGACCGCGCAGGATCGAGATGCTGTCGGCTACCGTCGGCTGGTCAACCACGACCGGCTGGAAGCGGCGCTCCAAGGCCCGATCTTTCTCAATATATTTGCGGTACTCGTCCAGGGTGGTGGCGCCAATGCAGTGCAGCTCGCCCCGCGCCAGCATGGGCTTCAGCAGATTCGAGGCGTCCATCGCGCCCTCTGCGCCGCCCGCCCCGACCACGGTGTGCAACTCGTCGATGAACAGCACCACGGCGCCCTCGGACTCCTGGACTTCTTTGAGTACGGCTTTGAGACGTTCCTCGAACTCGCCCCGGAATTTTGCTCCGGCAATCAGGGCGCCCATGTCGAGCACAATCAGCTTTTTGTTTTTGAGGCTTTCGGGCACATCGCCCCGCACGATCCGCTGGGCCAGACCCTCAACAATCGCGGTTTTGCCGACCCCCGGGTCGCCGATCAGGACCGGGTTGTTCTTGGTCCGCCGCGACAAGACCTGGACAACCCGCCGAATTTCCTCGTCGCGCCCGATAACCGGGTCGAGCTTGCCCTGGTCGGCCAACTGGGTGAGGTCGCGGCCGTAGCGCTCCAGAGCCTGATAGGTCGTCTCTGGATTCTGACTCGTCACCCGTTGATGGCCGCGCACCTTTTGCAGCGCGGCCATCAGCTTGTCGCGGTCCAGACCCAGGGAGTGGAGCAGGCGGCCGGCCGGCCCGCGCGTATCGGCCAGCATCGCCAGCAGCAGATGCTCGACGCTCACATAGTCGTCTTTGAGCCCGCCGGCCTCGTCCTGGGCCTGGGTCAACAGCTGGGCCAAACGCGGGGTCATATGCACGGCGTGGCTGTCCGAACCCGGTCCGGACACCTGGGGAATCCTGTTCAGGTCCTGTTCCAGGCCGTCCCTGACCGCGCTGGGCGCAATGCCGGCGGCGGCCAGCAGGGCGGGGGTCAAGCCGTCCTGCTGGTCGACGAGCGTGGCCAGCAGGTGTTCGATGTCGAGACCCTGATGGCGGCGCCGAATGGCCAGGGCCTGGGCGTTATGCAGGGCGTCTTGCGATTTTTCGGTGAAACGATTGAGATCCATGTGTGTCCTCCAGCGGTGCGGGCCAGCCGGCCCGGGCTTGTCCAAAAGCTAAGCCGGTTTGCAGGCCTGTCAAGCCGGACGAAAAACCTGGAGTGAGGTGTGGCCGGGCTGGACGGAGAAGCAGCCCGGCCCGGTCGTGCCGGGTCGGGAAGCGGACGGCTGGGGGCTAGGTCAGATAGGTGTTGAACCGCTCGTTGACTTCCTGCTGGATGTAAAATATCGCCCGGCCGATCTGATCGGCCGTCCAGGTGATGCACGGAAAATCGGGGTAGGTCGTATAGCCGCCCGAGAAAACCTCGTTGCGGTTGCCGTTGGGACCGAAGAAATAGATCGTCGTCCCGCGGGTGATGCCGTGGCGGGTCGGTCCCATATCGATGGTGAGCTTGTTGCGCGACAGGGTGTCGCCGGCCCGCAGAATATCGTTCCAGCTGTCGAGCCAGAAGGCGTAGTGGTGCAGCTTGCCGTTCGGGCCTTTGACAAAGGCGATATCGTGAGCCTTGTTGGAGCAGAACAGAAACGCCGCCAGCAGCTCCTGGCTGTGCTGGTCGGGCACGATGCGCTCGCTCATCCGAAAGCCGAGCACCTGGGTGAAAAAGTCAACCGTGGTCTGCACGTCTTCGGCCGTCAGCAGCAGATGGTCGAGACGCGACGGGGCGATACCCGTCTGTTGGCTGGGCCAGGGGTCGGGGTTGAGCACGCCGACGCTGGTGCCCGGCTGCTCGGCTTCGGCGTACAGTTCCAGCACGTGGTCTGAGGGCAGGATACACCGCAGCGCCTCGCCCTGACCCAGGTTGTCGCCCTTCGACACCCGCTCGACGCTCAGGCCAAAGGTCTGGGCGGCGCGCTCGATGCGCGCGAGGTCGTCCGGGCTCTCGACCTTGTAGCCCATTTTGACCAGCCCCAGGCCGCCGTTTTCTATCACCAGACTGTGGTGGTCGTACTCGTCCCAGCACTTGAAGTAGTGCCTGCCGTCCTGGCGGGTGACCTCCTGGAGGCCCAGAACCTGCGTATAGTACTGGCTGGCTTTCTCAAGATCGGTTTCACGGACGTGGACAAAGCCCAGTCGCATAACACCCATGACACATTCCTCCGGTGCGGTAATGGCCAAGATGTAGCAGGAAAGCGGTCCAGGGGAAATCGGCTAACGGTGTCGTCAAAAGTGAACGATGATGACCACCTTGATCAGGAAGAGATCATCGTTCACTTTTCAGCCTGGAGCGGCTAAGGTCTTTGGCATGCGATGTCGCTACTGCTACGAGCGGGCCGGCTGGTTTCGTCGGGTGTGTGCCGGCTGTCGGCGCCTGCTGGCCATTTATACCCGGCACCGGGGGCAGCTCGGCCTGTTGCAGTTCCTGGATCTGTTCATCGACACGGGTTTGCCGCAGGAGAAGATCGAGGCGTTCATGAATGCCGATCCCAGCGGCCGGGGCAGCGTCAAGGATCAGATTACGGCCGACATGAGTACCGAGCTGCTGGGAGCGATGGGGGTCAACGCGCGGCAAACCGCCCACGACGTCAAACAGTTGCGGCGTCAGGGCAACTGGCGGGGGATGGGTGAGCGGCCGGACGAATGAGGCCGGGCGGTCAGCGGGGGCGACGGAGGAATTTGCGGATCAACTTGCGGCCGTAGAAACGGCTTGTGCCGAGCGACAATGAGCGCCGTTTGGACAGATCGAGACGGATCATTTTCCACTCGATTTCTTTGACCAGGGCTTTGCGCTGGCCGTCTTCCTGAATGTATTGCAGCAGATCTTGCAGCTGGTGGATCTCTTTGTGGAGGGCGGCTTCGGGCGGCAGGATGTGGGCGTTTTTCAGAATATGGTAGGCGAGGCGCAGGTCTTCGGGCACCGTTCTCTGGTCGTGGGACGGAATGGGTTTGCCCCGGCCGGGCAGATTGTCGAACACGCCCCGCTGCTGGGCGTCGTGAATCCGCTCCTCGGCAATCCGGCTCAAAAAGGAAGACGCCACGGCCGCTCAGCATAGTGGTCCGTGTCGAAACGTGTCAACTCGGCTTGATTCCCCCGGCCCTGCGGGGCTATGAAGGGGAGCACTTTCACACGCAGGAGGACGCTCAATGGCGAACATCGAATTTGGCACCGCGCTGCCGGGAACCGATAAGACTGCGGAATTTGCCCGCCGGGCGGAAGAGTTGGGCTTTGACTATCTAGGCTGTGGCGAGCACGTGATGTTCCACGGGCCGGTCGGGAATACTTTTATCTCGCTGTCGGTGGCGGCTGGGGCGACCCAAAAGATCAAGCTGATCAGCTCGATCGTGTTGCTGCCGCTGTATCCGGCAGCCCTGGTCGCCAAGATGGGCTCGGCGCTCGATGTGGCGTCCAACGGCCGCTACAATTTCGGGGTCGGTGTCGGCGGGGAGTTTCCCAAGGAGTTCGAGGCCTGCGGGGTGCCGGTCAAGCAGCGCGGCTCGCGGACCAATGAAGCCCTGGAGGTGATCAGCCGTCTGTGGACCGAGCAGAAGGTGTCTTTTAGCGGCAGGTATACGACCCTGAACGAGGTCACGATCGAGCCCGCCCCGGTCCAGAAACCCCGGCCGCCGATCTGGGTTGCGGGTCGTAAAGACCCGGCCATGCGGCGCACCGCCACCTACGCCGATGGCTGGTTGCCGTATATGTATACGCCCGAGCAGCTGCACGACAGCATCGAGAAAATCAAAGCCTACCGCCAAGAGGCTGGCCGCGATGTGGAGTCCTTCATTCCCGGCGTGTTCATTTTTACCGCCACCCACGCCGACGGCGACACCGGCCGCGAGATGGTCGCCACCCGGCTGGGCAGGCAGTACGCCCAGGATTTCTCAAAGCTGGCCGGAAAATACGCCCTGGCCGGTACGCCCGAGGACTGCCGCAAGCGCCTGCAGGAGTACATCGACGCCGGAGCAAAGATGGTCATGCTGCCGTCGGCCTGTCCCGCCGATTATATCGAGGAAAATACCCGTCTCATCGCCCAGGAGATCATTCCGGCATTTCGCTGATCAGGAATCAGGTCTGCCCCGAGGGTCGCCGGCCCGGCACTCGGGGCTGCAGAAGGTGCGTCGCGCGTCGCCTATGGACGCCCGAATGGCTTCCGGCTCGGGGATGAACTGCCCACACTCGGCGCACTGGACCAGCGGCGTGCCAACCCTGTCCAGGGGATCTTTGTGATCGCTGGCCAAGCGGTCGGTCGGCCGCAACAGGCTGCGTACCCCACGATAGATGAGGTAGGCCGCCGCAGCCAGCAGCAGGAGGCGCAGCAGCCCTGGCATGCCTAGCCCTCGCCTGCGTCCTGGGCAGTGCCGAGCGCGGCAGACGGATCACCGTTGCCGGTCGTGCTCTCCTGTACCGCCGGCAGCTCATTCTCCTGGTTGTAATCGCTGCCGGGGCTTTGCAGGTAGTTGAGCAGTTCCGAGTTGGCCGGCAGCACCAGGGTAGTGCCGTTGGTCAGAATTTTTTCGTAGGTCTGCAAACGGCGGGTAAAGGCGTAGAACTCTTCGTCCTGACCAAACGCGTCGCCGTAGATTTGGGTCGCCTCGGCGTCGCCCTCACCCTTGAGCTTTTCGCTCGTTTCGTAGGCTGTGGCCAGGATGATCTCGCGCTCACGTTCCGCCCTGGCCCGGACTTCGCGGGCTTGTTCGTCGCCCTCGGCCCGATAGCGTTTGGCGATCCGTTCCCGTTCGGCGCGCATGCGGGCAAAGACGCTGGCCTGGACTTCCTTGGGCAGGTCGAGGCGTTTGATCCGGACATCACGGACCTCGATGCCAAACGACTTTGAGGTCTCAATGGTGTCTTTGGTCACCACCTGCATGATATTTTCCCGCTCTTCTCGAATCACGTCCAGAAAATTATGCTTGGCGAGTTCTTGGCGGAGACGGGCAGAGATAATGGCGTCGAGGCGGGTCCGGGCCTGATCCGGGTTACGGACGCTACGGTAGAACTCAAGCGGGTGTTCAATCCGCCAGCGCGACACATGGTCGATCAACACCCGCTTTTTGTCCAGGGTCAGATACTCCGCCGGACGGGCGTCGGTTGTCAGGACGCGCTTGTCAAAGCGAATCAGCTGTTGCATGAAGGGGATTTTGAAATACAACCCCGGGTCGCGCAGGGTCCGTTGCCACTGGCCGAACTGGAGGATGATCCCCTGCTCCCACTCGCCAATGGTGAAGGCCGGTCGCAAAATTGCAAAGGCAAAAACCACGACTAAACTGATACCAACCAGCAGGCGTGCCATGCTGTCCCTCCTTAGTTGTTGGGCGCGGCCTGGACCGCTCCGCCGGCCGCCGCCATGCCCCCCAGCTCTTTGAGCGGCAGCAGGGGCACGACGCCGTTGCTGTTGCCGGCGTCAAGAATGATTTTTTCCACATCGGGCATGATCCGCTCAACGCTCTCCAGATACAGGCGGTCACGGGTGACCTTTTTGGCCTTTTTGTACTCGCCCAGGATCTGCAAGAAGCGCTCAGCATCGCCCTGAGAGCGGATGACCCGCTGGGCTTTGTAGGCCTCGGCCTGTTGGAATACTTCGGCGGCTACACCCCGGGCCTTGGGCACGATATCTTCGCGGTAGCCCTCGGCCTCCTTGATCAGACGGTCGCGGTCTTCCAGCGCCCGAACCACGTCATGAAAGGCGTCCTGGACCTCGCCCGGCGGATCGACGGCCAGCAGTCTGGCCTCGGTGACGAACAGACCCGTCTGATAGGCGTCAAGCAGCTCTTGGAGGGCGGCGTGCGCCTGCTGCTGGACCTCCAGGCGACCGTCGGTCATGGTGTGGTCGATTGTGTTGCTGCCGACCGCGCCGCGCAGGGCAACCTCTGCCGAGGAGTGCAGAATGCCCTCCGGGTCGGACGCCCCAAACAGAAACTTGACCGGATCGTTGACCACATACTGGACAAACAGCTGGAGTTGGACGATGTTCTCGTCGCCGGTCAGCATCAGGGCTTCTTCCGGTCGGGGGTCGGCCTGACCGCGTATGCCCCGGCCCGGCACGCCACGGGTCCGAAAGCCGACCTCGGCGTTCCGAATCTGTTTGACATCGACCACCGCATAGCGCTGAATCGGCCACCAGCGCCAGCGCAGGCCCGGCTCGGTCAGTGCTGACACCCGTCCGAACATCAGTTCAACGCCCTGTTCTCCAGGCCCGACAATGTACAGGCCAACATAAAACCACAGAGCCAGGGCCAGGACGCCGATCAGGCCAAAGGCTCCCCAACCTCCTTTGAAGCCCTTGAACCGCTGGGCTTTTCTTTTGAGCTCCTCGACGGCTTGGAAGAGTTCATCAGCCGGTGACGGGCCGTCATTTCGCCATTGATCTGACACGATTAGCCTCCTTCCGCTCAGAGAAATGAGCAGAATGTGTGAATGTTCCCGCTATCCTACCCCATCCCCTGCGCCAACTCCAGTGTTAAATTTCGGTTGACTGGACACGGCAGGCTGCCCCAGGCTATTGTTCTCCCCACACCGGCACCCGTGACGGGGAAGGAGGACGCCATGCCTGATCACGCCCTGCTCTTACACAAGGAGCCACCGCTCGCCTGGCTCGTGTTTAACCGGCCCGAACGACGCAACGCCGTCAGTCTGGAAATGTGGCAAGCCCTGCCCGATCTCGTCGCCGATGCCGCCGCCGACCCGGCCGTGCGGGTGCTGCTTCTCCGTGGCGGGGGAGAGGAGTCGTTTATTTCCGGGGCCGATATCTCGCAGTTCGGCAAGGTCCGCTCCTCAAAAGAGACCATGGGCGTCTATAATCGCGCCACCGGCGCGGCCCTGCGCTGCCTCGAACAGCTGGAAAAGCCGCTGGTGGCCATGATTCACGGCTTCTGCCGGGGCGGCGGCTGCTCTGTGGCCCTGATGTGCGACCTGCGGCTGTGTGCCGATGACGCGAGTTTCGGCATTCCGGCCGCCCGGCTGGGCATTGCGTATGCCATTGAGACCGGCGTGGAGCGCCTGGTGCAGGTCGTGGGAGCGGCCAACGCGGCAGAGATTCTGATGACCGCCCGGACCTACGGGGCGGAAGAAGCCCGCCACATGGGCCTGGTGAATCGGGTCATCCCCAAAGCCGAACTCGAATCCTTCACCCGCGAGTACGCCACCAAGATGGCCGACAACGCCCCGCTCAGCGTGGCCGCCCACAAGTTCTTTGTCCGCGAGAGCACCAAGGCCGCAGCCCTGCGGGACGCAGACAAGATCCGCGCCTTATCGACCGCGTGCTCCGAGAGCCAGGACTACCGTGAAGGCGTGCGCGCCTTCATGGAAAAGCGCCGCCCCCAGTTTCAGGGCAAGTAGGCCCTCCAAAGAGCGGAGCTGAATCAGGCCACGCCACCTGAGGGGCTTGCCATCCTCACGCCATGATTGACATTGGCTGTTGACGGTATTGATGACTGACTGTATAGTCAGTCATATGACTAAAAATTCAGCCAGTACGAAAGAGGAGATGCTACGCGAGTTCCGCGTCCGGGAAATCCTGGACGCGACGTGTCGGGTGGTGTCGCGGTACGGCTTTCAGGGGGCAACCGTTGATCGCGTAGCAGAAGAGGCCAAGATCGCCAAGGGCACGATCTACCTGTATTTCCACAAAAAAGAAGAGCTGTTCAAAGCCGCAGTTGAACAGGGGATGGAAAACTTCACCAACCAGGTGCGGGGCGCCCCGCTCGAAAAAATCGTGTGTCTAGTCGAAGCCGTTCTGAAGTTGAGCGATACCAACCGCGACTTTTTCAAGATGCTGCTGCTTGAGCGTAACCTGCTGGCCGCCTCTCCAGACCATCCCGAGGCGTCCCATACGCTGGACCTGTACCTCGACTACATCCGCTTCATTGAGGAGACGCTCCAAGAGGCGGTCGATGCCGGAGTGCTGCGTCCGCATGACACCGAAGCCTCGGCCTTTGCCCTGAGCGAGTCGATGCGGGGCTGTTTCCAGCAGCGGGCGCTTGGGCTGACGGCGCGCTCAGCCTCGGAAGATGCCGAGATTCTGCTCGACCTGCTGATGCATGGGGTGCTCAGTCCCGACTATAACGGCTACAAGGAGTTGTCATCGTGAGCCGTCTGGTGTCGG
This sequence comes from Desulfurellaceae bacterium, assembly GCA_021296095.1. Classification (NCBI taxonomy): domain Bacteria; kingdom Pseudomonadati; phylum Campylobacterota; class Desulfurellia; order Desulfurellales; family Desulfurellaceae; species Desulfurellaceae bacterium. The sequence goes on from JAGWBB010000018.1 coordinate 39,016, forward strand.
TCGTTGTGGTGCCGCTGTTGGCACTGCTGGGCGGTTGCCAGTACGGGGACTCCGAGGGCGTCCAGGCCGAAGCGGCCAAAGCCGGCCAGGCTGATCAGGCTGCGGCGGCAGGCCCGCCAGCCCTGACGGTCCAGGTCGCCTCGCCGGTCACGCGTCTCATCCAACGCACCGGCCGCGGCCAGGGGGCCTTGTTTGCCCATGAGACGATCATCCTGTCGAACAAGCAGGAGGGCTATGTCAGCACGGTCGCGGTGGACTTTGGCGATCAGGTCAACCGTGGCCAGATGCTGGCCCAAATGGAAAAGGAAGAACTGGCTCTTGAGGTTGATGTGGCAGAGAGTGCCGTCACACAGGCCGAGGCGCTGTATATCCGGGCCGCCGCCGAAAACGAACGCATCCAGGAACTGTTTGCCGAGCAGATTATTCCTCCCCAGCGCCGCGATACCGCCGAAGCCGAGTACAAAGTCGCCGCCGCCCAGGTCGAAACGGCAAAGAAAGCCCTGGCCCTGGCCGAAAAGCGCGTGCGCGATACCCGGATTGTGTCGCCGGTCAACGGTTTCGTCCAAGAGCGGTTCGCCAATCCGGGTGAGTATAAAACCGCCGCCTCAAAGCTGTTTGAGGTGGTGGTGGTGAATCCGCTCAAGCTGCGGGCGCCCGTCCCGGAACGGTTTGCCGCCGTGGCCCGGATCGGCATGGCGATGCATGTCGAGGTCGAAGCCCTGCCGGGTGAGATGTTCGAAGGCCGGCTGACCCGCATGGCCGCTCAGGTCGATCATCGAACCCGTACCCTGCTCATCGAAGCCGAGATTCCAAATCCGGACCGCAAACTGCGGCCCGGCTATTTTGCCCACATCACAGGGGTGTTGGGCGAAGAAGAAGCCCTGTTCATCCCGCGTCTGGGCCTGTCGCGCTATGCCGGGGTGGAGCGGGTGTTTGTGGTCAAAGAGAGTGTGGTGACTTCGCGCGAGGTGCGGTCTGGGGTCGAGGACGGGGAGTGGATTGAAATTGTGGAAGGACTTGCTGCGGATGACGTGGTCGCGGTCAGTCGCCTGAACCGTCTGGCGGATGGCATGGCCGTGCAGACCGAGCAAAGCGAAGGATGACACAGCGGATCGTGCCTGAGAGACAAGCAGCACTCAGCGTCCAGTGTGTGACCTGATCAGGAAGCTCCCCGTTCACTTTTGCCTGCGGAGGCCCAATGATTCTCGCCGATATCTGTGTTCGCCGGCCGGTCTTTGCCACCATGCTGATCGGGGTCCTGGTGGTGGCCGGGTGGTTTTCGTACCAAAGCCTGACTCTGGAACTGATGCCCAAGGTGGAGATGCCCGTCGTGACCGTGACCACGACCCTGCCGGGTGCCGGGCCTGAAGAAATTGAAGCCCAGATCACCAAGATCGTTGAGGAAGCGATCAACACGGTCAGCGGGATTGACGAGCTGCGCTCGGTGACCCGTGAGGGGCTGTCGCAGGTGGTGGTCCAGTTCGTGCTGGAGAAAGAACTCGGCATTGCGGCCCAGGAAGTGCGGGACAAAGTCGGCACGATTCTGGCCGACCTGCCCGAAGACGCCGACCCGCCGATTGTGGAGAAGTTCGATATTGACGCCACGCCGATTGCGACGATTACGGTTTCCGGCTTCCGGGGCCTGAAAGAACTGACCGAAATCGCCGAGAACCAGGTCAAGGAGCCCCTGGAGTCGGTGTCCGGGGTGGGAGCGATTGATATTCTTGGCGGCCGCAAGCGTGAGATTCAGGTCTTGCTCGACCACGAGCGGCTGCTGGCCTATCGGCTGTCGATACGGACGGTGGCCGAGGCGCTGGCCAAACAAAACGTCGAGTTTCCCGGCGGCCGGATCACCCAAGACAGCGGAGAGACCGTCCTGCGCACGCTGGGCCGGGTCAAATCGGTCCGCGAGTTCGAAGATATTGTGGTGGCGACCAGAGACACCGTGCCGATTACCATCGCCGACATCGGCCGGGTCGAGGACGGGGTGGAAGAGCCCCGCTCACTGTCGCGCTACGACGGCAAGAACGCCGTGTCGCTGGTCATTCGCAAACAGTCGGGCGCCAACACCGTGGATGCGGTCGAGGCCGTCCAGGAACGCCTGGCCGAGGTCCGTAAACTCCTGCCGCCCGGGCTGGAAGCGCTCGTCACCCGCGACCAGTCGGAGTTTGTCATAGCCTCGGTCCACGAGGTCGAACAACATCTCATCCTGGGTTCGATCTTTGCCAGCATCATTGTGTTTTTCTTTTTGGGCAACCTGCGCTCAACCATCATTGCCGCAATCTCCATCCCGGTCTCGATCATTGCCACCTATACCCTGCTGGCGGCGGCCGGCTACTCGCTGAACCGGGTCACGCTGCTGGGCCTGACCCTGGCCGTGGGTATCGTAATTGACGACGCCATCGTCGTGCTGGAAAACATCTACCGCTATATCGAAGAGAAGGGCATGAGTCCGTTTGAGGCGGCCCGGGCTGCGACGGCCGAGGTGGGCCTGGCCGTCAGCGCCACGACCCTGTCGCTGGTGGTGATTTTCATTCCGGTCGGCTTTCTCAAGGGCATCATTGGCATGTGGCTCAGCAGCTTCGGCTTTACCATGGCCTTCGCCATCATGGTCTCACTGCTGGTGTCGTTCACCCTGACGCCGATGATGTGTGCCCGTTTTCTGCCCAAAAACATCGATCACAAGGAACATTCGTCCCGCGAATCCATCTTTTACCGGCTCATCGACCGCAGCTATACAGCCATGCTGGCCTGGTCGATGCGCCACCGCTGGGTGGTGGTGTGTCTCACCTTGGGCCTGTTCATCGGCACCCCGTGGATTGCCGGCCTGGTCCGTCCCAGCCTGATGGCCAGCGATGACCGGGGGGAATTTGAAATCAATATCAAGACCCCGCCGGGCTACTCACTGGCCCAGACCGATGCGGTGACCGCCCAGATTGAGGCCGAGATTGAGCCGCTGCCGGGGGTGGCCCATCTGTTGACCGAAATCGGCTCGGTCGTCGGCGAATCGGTCACCAAGGCCAAAATTGTAGTCACCCTGGATCACTACACCGAACGCGAGCTGAAGCAGTACGAAGTCATGGATCTGGCCCGCCAGAAGGTTGACGGCTTTCCGGGGCTGCGGATCAGCGTCGATCAGATTCTGCCGGTCAGCGGTGGCGGCGTGCAGAACGTTGACGTGTCATACAACCTGCGCGGCCCGGAGCTGGAGATCCTGCAAGACTACGCCGAGGAGCTGAAAACGGGCGTGCAGCAGATCGCCGGGCTGCGGGACGTCGATTCGACCTACGAGGGCGGTAATCCCGAACTGCAAGTCCACCTCAACCGGCGCAAGTCTTCCGACCTCGGGGTTGAGGCGGCCGATATCGCCTCAACCATCCGCATCATGGTCGCCGGCGAGAAGATTACGACCTACCGCGAGGGCGATGAACTCTACGACGTGCGGCTGCGGCTGGCACCCGAGAGCCGTAACCGGCCGGAAGTCATTCAGCAGACCTCCATCCCCTCGGCTGCGGTCGGCCAAGTCCAGCTCAGCAGCCTGGTCGATATGATTCCAGGCACCGGACCGGTCCAGATTGATCGCCAGGAACGCCAGCGCCAGATCACGATTACGGCCAACCTGGCCAAAGGCAAAGCGCTGAGCGACGCGATCGCCGATATTGATGCCAAGGTCGAGGACATGGGTCTGCCGCTCGGCTATACGACCGGCGTATCGGGCATGGGAAAAATGTTTGCCGAGATGATAGAGAGCTTTCAGCTCGCCTTTCTGCTGTCCATCATCGGCATGTACATGATTCTGGCCGCCCAGTTCGAGAGCTTTCTGCACCCCATCACCATCATGCTGTCGCTGCCCCTGGCGGTGCCGTTCGCCCTGCTGTCGCTGTGGATGTTTGACCAGCATCTGGCCCTGTTTGCGATTCTGGGCATGTTGCTGTTGTTTGGCATTGTCAAGAAGAATTCGATTTTGCAGATCGACCACACGATCAATCTGCGGGCTCAGGGCATTCCCCGCGACGAGGCCATCCTGCGGGCCAACCGGGAGCGCCTGCGGCCGATTCTGATGACGACCCTGGCCCTGGTGGCGGGCATGGTGCCGATCCTGATCGGCCAGGGTCCGGCGGCCGAGAGCCACCGTGGCATTGCGGTGGTGGTGATCGGCGGCCAGAGCCTGTGTCTGCTGATTACCCTCCTGGTGACGCCGGTCGCCTACTCGCTGTTCGACGATATGGAAGCCGGCCTGGCGCGGGTGTTCGAGCGGCTGCGACGGCTGGGCGGCTGGCGACGGTGGCGACGCGCGGGCGGCCAGGTGGCCCAGGTCAGCGAAGATCCGGTCGGAGACTGAGCCTGGCGAGAAAAGAGCATTGAATGTTGAAAAGAACAAGGGGGGCTTTCGACGATAGCATGAGGAAGCCGAATGGCTCGACTGCCCGCTATGCAAAGTCCAGGAGCCCGGAATAGCGTGGAAGCTAAGCTTTGGCCTATGACTTCCCTATAGATGAGCTTCAATAGCGCGTTACGATTCGCTCACCCGACCCGTGGAACTCCATAGGTCGCCGGTTGACATGCTATAAATAGTATAGAGGCTCCTTCCGCATGACTATCGGAGAAGATAAATGTCTGAGTACCGGAGAGCCAAGAAGCGCGTTGAGCTATCAGTCGGCGAGTCGGTCCGTATCATTCGTGAACTCCAGGAACTCAGCCAGAATGAATTGGCCGCAGCGACCGGCATCCCGCAATCCACGATTTCGGCCATAGAAAGAGATCGGGTCAAGCTCGGCCTGGAGCGGGCGAAAATACTCGCCCGTGCCTTGCGTGTACATCCGGCGGTTCTTATGTTTCCGGGCTGGGACGTTGAGCGCGAGTCAACTGCCGCATAGCACCTCTGACACCTCCTCATTCCTCATCGCGGGCCAGCGCCCGCAGGGCTGGTCCGTCAACCCGGTACAACAGCCACTCCTGCATGTGTTCCAGGCCAAGGCGTTGGTAGAACTCCCGGGCCGGGTTCCAGTCCAGAACCTGAAGTTCCAGGCGCGCGCAGCCCCGCTCAAGCGCAATGGCTGCCAGGCGCTGCATCAGCCCTTGGCCGACGCCGTGCCGGCGCGCCGCCTCTTCGACAAAGATGTCTTCGAGATGGATGCCGGCCGTGCCTTCCCAGGTCGAGTAGGTGTGGAAGAACAGGGCGAAGCCGACCGGCGCCCCGTCCATGTCGGCAATCAGGGTTTCAAATTTGGGTCGCTCTCCAAAACCGTCACGCAGCAGGTCGGCCGGCGTTGTCTTGACCGCCTCGGGCTCGCGCTCAAACGCCGCCAGACTCCTGATGAAGTGCAGGATGGTATCCACGTCGGCGGCAGTGGCGGGGCGGATGCTGAGCGACGGCATGATCTTTTTACGGTTCTGTCTTCACCAGTCGGAATTCACCCTTGACCGCGTTCCGGTACAGGTTGATCTGCCCGATATGCCGGGCCCGGCCCTCTTCGTCGCTGACCCCCAGGCCGTCTTGGGGAGCCAGGCACAAGACCCCCATCTTGCCGATCTGTTTATTATGGTGGACTTGCAGGGCGGCCTCGCCCGTTCTGTCCAGCGGATAGGTCTCCGACAGCAGGGGGTGAATCGCGCGTTTGACGACCAGACGGTTGGCTTCCCAGGCTTCGCGGTAGTTGGCAAAGTGTGAGCCGATGATCTGTTTTTTGTTCATCCACAAATAGCGGTTGTCGTACTCGTGCTCGTAGCCCGAGGTCGAGGCGCAGGTCACGATCTTGCCGCCCGGCCGGGCCACAAAGACGCTGGCGCCGAAGGTTTCCCGGCCCGGGTGTTCGTACACCACATCGGGGTCTTCCCCGCCGGTCAGGTCACGGATGTCTTTGCCGAACCGGCGCAGTTCACGGGCATTCTGCGACCCGTCCTCGTTCCAGAACCGATAGCCCTGGGCGTTGCGGTCAATGACCCACCGGGCGCCAATGGTTTCACACAGCTTGACCTTGTCGGGTGACGACACCACACAAATCGGAAAGGCGCCGGCGTTCAGCGCATACTGGAGGGCAAAGCCGCCCAGCCCGCCGACCGCACCCCAGATCAGGACAATATCGCCCTGTTTGATCTGGGTCCCGTTGGGGCTGACCAGCATCCGGTACGAGGTGGAGTTGACCAGGGGCATGGACGCGGCTTCTTCCCAGGTCAGATGGGGCGGCTTGGGCATCAGCTGGTTGGCCCGCACCAGGGCGATCTCGGCCAGCCCGCCAAAGTTCGTCTCAAAGCCCCAGATGCGCTGGTCGGGGTCGAGCATGGAGTCGTCGTGGCCGTCCGGGGCCTGCATATCGACGTAGTTGCAGTGGATGGTGACCTCGTCGCCGGGTTTGAACAGGGTCACCCCGGGGCCGACGCGCAGGATCACCCCGGCCGCATCGCTGCCCAGGATGTGGTAGGGCAGGTCGTGGCGCTGATCCCAGGGGCTGCGTTTGGCCGCCCGTTTCAGAAACTGAAAGGTCGAAATCGGCTCAAAAATCGCGCTCCAGACGGTATTGAAATTGATGGACGAGGCCATGACCGCGACCAGGGCTTCATTCGGGCCGACCTGGGGCAGGGCGACCTCGTCAACGTGCAGACTCTGCCTCGGGTCTTTGTCCCAGGACTCCAGGCCCTCGAACATGTCGGTTTCGTCTCGGTGGGTGGTCACCGCCCGCATGGAATCCGGCAGCGGGAGGGCCGCATAGTCTTTCGGGCCGGCCTGACCGGACGTGATGGCGTGTTGGATGTTTTGCATCGGGTTGGTCATTGTCGAGACTTCTCTCCTTGTGTCAGTTGCGGCTGCGTTGTGTCCGCTCAGGGGTCAATCAGCACGCCGGGATTCAGCAGACCCTTGGGGTCGAACGACTGCTTGGCGGCGCGCAGGGCGGTGGCGAACAGCTCGGGGCGCTGGCGGTCGTACTGGGGTCGATGGATGCGCCCGACCGAATGGTGGTGGGTCACCGTGCCGCCGTATTTGACCACCGCGTCGGCGGCGGCGGTCTTGATCTCCTGCCACTGCCGGATGGCGCCGGCGTGGGTGCCGATGCCGGTAAAGGTGTAATATGGGGCGGGTCCGTCGGGATAGACGTGGGTGAAGCGACACGACAGCAGGCCGCCACCGCACACCTCGTCAAGCGCTTTTTGGATATCGGTCGTCACCCCGGCGTGAAACTCGGCAAAACCCTGCCACGGAATCGCGCTCTCGACCGTATCGAAAATCGCTCCCATGGCCGCAATCGTACCCATCTGGTAGGGCATGCGCAGAAAGGCGTCGCGCCAGTCGCCGACCGAGCCGCCGCGGCCGGTGGTCTCGCCGGCGCCGCGAACGACCACGCCGTTGGGGGTTGTTCCGCCGTGGTCGGCGCAGCACTCCAGGGCGCGCTCGATCCAGGTCTGCAGCCCGTGGTCGGCCGATTCAAAGCCGAGCATCAGCATCGCCCCCGGGCTGTCGCTGACCTTGTTGCGCCTGACCTCGGCCGGGTCCAGCAGCCGGCAGTTGGCCGGGTATAGCCCGGCCTGGCTGAGCGCGCGGACCGCCTCCACGCCGGACTCGAAGCGCTCAAAATGCACGCCTGCGGAGGCGCGGTAGACCGGACGGTCCTGCAAGCGCATCCACGCCTCGGTGATAACACCCAGAATCCCCTCTGAGCCGATAAACATGCGGTCCGGGCTCGGCCCGGCCCCGGAGCCCGGCAGGCGGCGCGACTCGAGCGTGCCGCTCGGAGTCACCACCCGCAGGGATTCGACAAAGTCGTCAATATGGGTGTACAGGGTGGCGAAGTGGCCGCCCGAACGGGTCGCAATCCAGCCGCCCAGACTCGAGAACTCGAACGACTGCGGGTAGTGACGCAGGGTATAGCCGTGCGGCCGCAGCTGGTCTTCCAGTGCCGGTCCGTACACGCCGGCCTGAATGCGGGCGGCGCGCGAGCTGGCGTCGATGTCTAACACCTTGTTCAGATGGCGCAGGTCGACCGACACGCTGGCCGGATAGGTATCGCCGGGCGGTGGCTCGACCCCGCCGGCGGCGCTCGATCCCCCGCCAAACGGAATCGCCACCGCTCCGGCCTGATAACACCAGTCGAGCACCGACACCACGTCGTGCTCAGTCTCGGGAAAGGCGACCACATCCGGCGGATTGGGAAACTCGGCGTGGACGGCCCGCAACAGGTCCGGGCAGGCCTTGCCGTAGGAGTGGGCCGCGCGGTCGTAGGTCGTGGTGGAACACACGGCCTGCAAGGACGCCGGCGGCGCGATGCGCGGCGGGCGCAGCTCCAGGTCTTCGACCCTGGGCAGGGAGCGCAGATCGACATCTGTTTTGCCCAAGCCGGCGGCCAGAGCCTTGGCAATGGATTTTTGCTGGTCGGGCGTGGGTTGTTCGTCTTCGTAACCCCAACCCCAAATCGCTGTGCGACGCTGTGACATGTCTGGATTCCTCGTGACGTTTCTTCTTGTTCTTTAGTAGCGCCCGAACGGCGGAGCATCAATTGTCGTTTGCAGCTCAATCAGGTGCATGTCGCCCCGACTGAGTGCCTGTTCGAGCGCCTCGGCCAGACCCTCGGGTGAATCGACCCGGCTGGCGGCCACGCCAAAGGCATTCGCCAAGGCGACAAAGTCCGGGTTGGTCAGGCGGGCCTGGTACTCTTCCTGATAGGCGCTGCGCTGCAAGTAGCCGATCACGCCATAGGTGTTATCATTCACCACAATCAGCGGAAAGCCGATCTGGTGACGCACACAGGTGGCCAGCTCCTGGGCGGTGTACAAAAAGCCGCCGTCGCCAATGATGGCCGCGACCGGTGTGTCCGGGCAGGCGGCTTTGACGCCGATTGCGGCCGGGAAGCTGAAGCCCAGGAGGCCCGAGCCCTTGGCGCCGACCAGGCCGTTTGGCCGGTAGGACGGGTAAAAATACTCGGCCCAGTAGGCGAGCTGGGTGTTGTCAGTCACCAGCGCGCTGTCCCGGGCCAAAACCTGGCGGATCGCTGTGAGATAGCGCATGACGCCCAACTCGTGTTCGAGTTGGGCGGTTGTCTCATCCGCCTGCCGGCGCCAGGCTGCGACCCGTTCCTGGCGGGGGCCGGTGTACGGCTCGCCTTCCAGGCGGCTGCGCAGCGCGCGGACAATCGCCGGCACGTCGCCGACCAGCGACAGCGTGGTCGGGTAGTTTCGGCCGATCCAGCGTTCGTCCCAGTCAACATGAATGACCTGCTCGGGCAGCACCAGCCCACGGCGCTTGGCATCGACCTCACGCAGCCGGGTCCCTACGACCAGGGCTGCGTCGCAGCCGGGCATGACATCGCGGACGGCCAGCCGCCGGGCCGCGTTGCCCAGCGACAGGGGGTGGTCTTCGGCCAGCACTCCTTTGCCCGGCGTGCTGGTCAGGACCGGGGCGCACAAGGCTTCGGCCAGCGCGGTCACATCGGCCGCCAGCTCGGAGCGGACCGCATCCGTCCCGGCCAGTATGATCGGCTGCTTGGCCCGGCGCAGGATGGCGACGGCGTCGTCGAGCTGACTCGGCATGGGCGCCGGTGGCGGAGAGTCGGGAACGGCCGGCGTCGGGTCCGGTGGGGTGACCTCGCCACCGAGGACATCGGTCGGAACTTCTATGCACACCGGGCCGGGCCGTCCGCCCGTGGCCAGCCGGATCGCCTCGGC
>JAGWBB010000019.1 GCA_021296095.1 Desulfurellaceae bacterium
AAGAAGCCCGCAGGTTTCCCCTCCTTTTTCCTGCGGGCTTCTTTATTTTGGCTTGAAAGTTTACCAGCGTGTGTTGGCTTGAAAGTTTACCAGCGTGTGACGCCCGTGTTTCAGGGGTGTGAAATTTTGCGCCTGGGCGCCAATTTGTGTGGACCATAATTGGTGACTTCGCTAATGGTATGGGCATGCGGATCGGGATCAACGGCTTCGGCCGCATGGGACGCCTCAGCCTGCGAGCCGCCTGGGAGTGGCCCGAGTTTGACATCGTCCACATCAACGAGATCAAGGGCGGCCCGCAGGCTGCGGCTCATCTGCTCGAATTCGATACGGTTCACGGTCGCTGGCAACACGATATCCGGGCTGAAGCTGAGGCGATCCGCATCGACGACAAACGGGTGTCGTTCAGCGCGTGCACCTCACCTGAGCAGGTAGGCTGGACAGCGTCCGATATTGGGGTCGATATCGTGGTCGAGTGCTCGGGGCAATTCCGCACGCCGGAACTGTTGCAGCCCTACTTTCGCGCCGGGGTGCGCAAGGTCGTGGTGTCGGCTCCGGTCGCCGAAGGAGCGCTCAACGTGGTCATGGGCTGCAATGACGACCGCTACGACCCCCAGCGTCACCATCTGGTGACTGCGGCCTCGTGCACCACCAACTGTCTGGCCCCGGTTGTCAAGGTCGTGCATGAGCACATCGGCATTACCCACGGCCTGATCACCACCATCCACAATCCGACCAATACCCAGGTCGTTGTTGACGCGCCTCTGGCGGACCTGCGACGGGCGCGCTCAGGTCTGAACGCGCTGATCCCGACGACCACCGGCTCGGCCAAGGCGATTACGCTGATCTACCCCGAGCTGCACGGTAAGCTGAACGGTCTGGCGGTACGCGTCCCACTGCTCAACGCGTCCTTGACCGACTGTGTGTTTGAGGTCACACGGCCGACAACGGTCGAAGAGGTCAACCGTCTGTTCAAAGAAGCGGCCGAGGGAGAACTCAGCGGCATCCTGGGTTTTGAAGAACGCCCGCTTGTGTCAGCCGACTACGTCAACGACCCCCGGTCGAGTATTGTGGACGGCCCGTCAACCCTGGTGCTTGACGACACCCAGGTCAAAATCCTGGCCTGGTATGATAACGAGTGGGGCTATGTCCACCGTTTGATGGAACTGACCAGAAAGCTGGCCACGGCCGCACAGTGAGCGCTGCTCTCTTGCGAGCAGCAGCGTTGACCGTGTGGCCGACAGTGCCAGGCTGAGGACGACCGTATGGATATACGCAGCTATAGCCTCGTCACCGCGGCCTACTGGGGGTTCACCCTGACCGACGGAGCGCTGCGCATGTTGGTCCTGCTGCATTTCCACGCGCTGGGCTATACCCCTTTGCATCTGGCCTTTCTGTTCGTGCTGTACGAATGCTGCGGCATGGCGACCAACCTGCTCGGCGGCTGGATCGGCTCGCGGATGGGGGTGCGCGTCACGCTGTTTGCCGGCCTGGTCCTGCAAGTCGTCGCCCTGCTCATGCTATCCGGAGTGCAGGCCTCCTGGCTGACCTGGGTTTCGGTGGCGTATGTCATGGGTGCCCAGGCGCTGTCCGGCATTGCCAAAGACCTGACCAAGATGAGTTCCAAAAGCGCGGTCAAGCTGGTCGTAGCCGGCAGCCCGACAAGCGAACGACAGGCGACCTTGTTCCAGTGGGTGGCCGTTTTGACGGGCTCGAAAAATGCGCTCAAAGGCTGTGGTTTTCTGCTCGGCGGCGTTTTATTGAGTTGGCTGGGATTTGCGCTCGCCCTGTGGGCTATGGCCGCCGGCCTGGCCCTGATCCTGCTGCTGTCGGTAGCCAGTCTCAACCAGGACATGGGCAAGTCAAAGGAGAAGGTCAAGTTCAGCCAGCTGTTTTCCAAGTCCCGCGCCATTAACGTCTTATCCCTGGCCCGGCTTTTTCTGTTCGGCTCACGGGACGTCTGGTTTGTGGTCGGGCTGCCCATTTTTCTGTCCGATACTCTGGGCTGGAGCTTGAGCGGGGTCGGAGCGTTTCTGGCCGCCTGGGTGGTCGGCTATGGCGGGGTCCAGGCTGTCACGCCCCAATTTTTGGACAAAGACGGTGGGGCCGTGGCTGGTACCCGGGCTGCCCAGGTGTGGGGCTTTGGACTGGCCGGGCTGTCGGTCGGGCTGGCCCTGGTGCTGCAAGCCGGCTGGTATCCGGCGCTGTCGGTGATTGTCGGCCTGGCCGTATTCGGGCTGGTCTTTGCGGTCAATTCAGCGGTCCACTCGTATTTGATCCTGGCCTACAGCGACGCCGACCAGGTGACGCTGGACGTTGGCTTCTACTACATGGCAAACGCGGCCGGCCGGCTTGTCGGGACGCTGCTGTCGGGCGGTGTGTATCTTCTGGCCGGGCTGCCCGGCTGCCTCTGGACCTCAGCCGGGCTGGTCTTTGCCGCCGCCGGGCTGACACTGTTCCTGCCCGCCGAACGTGCACTCGAAGTGGAGGAACTGGCATGACGCTGCCCCGCCGACAGTTTTTGCGCTATCTGGGGATCGGAACCTATGCGGCACTGCTCAATCCTCTGCGGCTCGCCGCCGCCGCACCACGGGCGAGAAGCTCAGCCTGGACGCCGTCTTTTTTTGAGCCCATCAATCCCAGTACCGCCGACCAGCTCAGGCTGCCGGCCGGCTATCGGACCGACCTGCTCGGCGTGTGGGGAGACGAGCTGGGCTTTCCCGACCCGACCCGTAACCGGGAGCTGAGCTTCGGCAACGATAACGATTTTTTGGCCTATTTCCCGCTCGCCTCTCAACACGACAGTTCCCAAAAGACGGTTCATGATAACAGAGCGATTGGAAAACAGCATGAATCGTCTTTTACCGAGCAGGGCCTGCTATGGGTCAACCACGAGTCGCCCCATCCGCTGTTTGTCAGCGGCTACAGCCGGGAAGACGCGCAGGCCGAGAAGCCCAAAACGGCGGAACAGATTCAGGCCGAAAAACGCAGCGTCGGCGGCAGCGTGCTCTACCTCAGGCGAGAGGCAGACGGGCGCTGGAGGCGCGAGTACCATCACCGCTACACCAGCCGCTACACCGCCTGCGGTCCGCGCTTTGGCTTTGACGGACCTGCGGCCGAAGCCGTCGCCAGCCTGAGCGGCCAGCCGGACTGCCCCGGCACGCTGGCCAACTGTTCGGGCGGCACCACGCCCTGGCACAGCGTGCTGTCGTGCGAAGAAAATTACCACCTCTACAATCCGCAAACCCCACGGACTCTGCGCTGGAGCGATCAGCCCGATGAAGCCATCGCCGAGACCCAGTTCGGCTGGGTGGTCGAGGTCGACCCCTTCGGCGAACTGCCGCCGGTCAAGCATACCAGCCTGGGCCGCTTCAGCCATGAGAATATCGCGCTGCGCTGCGACGGACCGACCGGACGGCTGGTGGCGTATATGGGCGATGATAAGGCCGACGAGTATGTGTACAAGTTTGTCAGCGCCCAGCCGCTGCCGGCCTCGGCCTCACGGCTTGAGCAGCGGACGGCGCTGAGCCAGGGGACCTTATACGCCGCCGATTTTCAACACGGCCGGTGGCTGGCGCTGGACTGGAATGTGCAGAAAAACCGTGAAAAGTGGCAGGCCTACAACGCTACAGCGCGGCAAACGGGCGGCCCGCTCATCACCTCCCAGGCCGATATTCTCATCCATGCCCGGATTGCGGCCCGGGTTTTGGGAGCGACGCCCCTGGATCGTCCCGAGGACTGTGAAATTCATCCGGCCGACGGGTCGGTGTATATTGCGCTCACCAATAATACGCGCCGGGCCAACTTCTACGGACAGATCGTGCGGCTGATAGAGGACAACGACAATCCCGAGGGCGAGCGCTTCCGGTTTGAGCTGTTCCTGCTCGGTGGCCGCCACAGCGGCCTGGCCTGCCCCGACAATCTGGCCTTTGACCGCCGGGGCAATCTGTGGGTGGCGTGCGATATTGCCAGCTCGCGGCTGGGCCGCGATCCGTATCAGGCCTTCGGCAACAACGGGCTGTTCATGGTGCCGACCACCGGTCCCGGGGCGGGACAGGCCTACCAGTTTGCGTCCGGTCCCACGGACTGTGAGCTGACCGGACCGTGGTTCAGCGGTAACGACCAGACGCTGTTCCTGTCGGTCCAGCATCCCGGCGGCAACAGTCCCAGCCTTGCGCGGCTGTCCAGCCACTGGCCGCACGGCGGCCGGGAACTGCCGCGACCGGGGGTGGTGGCGATTACCGGCTTTGATCGGGTCTGAGCCGCGGGCCGGCCGCGCTCGTCTCGCCTTTCGATACGCAGGGTAACGCATAAATAACTGCCCTGTCATTGTCTCGTAACACTGCGTTCTTACCCTCTGGCCCAACTATGTCTGTAGGGAAGGAGAAGAACAGTATGAAGAGACGAGGCAGCCTTCTGTGTGGCGGTCTGATCGCCGCAGGGCTCCTGTTGGCAAGTTCCGCGTTTGCCCAGGGGAAAAGTGTGGCGGTCGAGATCCTCGACATTCTCAAGGCCAACGGGCAAATCAGCGCTCAGCAGTACCGCGACCTGATGAGCAAGGCCCAGGCCGAAGGGGAAAAGGTCGAGGCTGCGGTCAGTGCCAGCGAGGCAAAAGAGCCCGATCCGAAAACGATGCGGGTGTACTGGTCATCGGGGCTGCGACTCAAGTCCAACGATGGCAATTACTCGCTCAAGATCGGTGGCCGGATCATGAACGACTGGGCCATCTACAGCACCGACAGCGACACCCCGGACGACTTTCGGAGCATTGGCGACGGCACCGAGTTCCGGCGGGCGCGGCTGTATATGGAAGGCGAGATCTACAAAAACATCAAGTACAAAGCCCAGTACGACTTTGGTGGCCAGGACGCCGATTTCAAAGATGTGTACATCGAGCTGAAAAAGATTCCGAGCCTGGGCAATCTCAGAATCGGTCACTTCAAGGAGCCGATGTCGCTCGAACAGCTGACCAGCAGTAAGTACATCACCTTCATGGAACGCTCGCTGGCAGACACGTTTGCCCAGGGCCGTAACACCGGCTTCCAGATTGCGAACACCTTTGCCGACAGGCGGGCGACTGCTGCGGTGGGCGTGTTTCGTGACGTAGGCGACTCGGGCAACGGGTTTGGCAAGAACTCGGACTATAATCTGACCGCCCGTGTGACGGCCCTGCCGTGGTACGAGGACAAGGGCAAACGGCTCTTGCACCTGGGGTTCGGCTATACCCACGAGTTCCGCGACAAAGACAGCGACATCCGTTTTCGATCTCGGCCGGAAGCCCACCTGGGCCCCCGCTTTGTTGACACCGGGAGGTTTAAGGCCGATAGCATTGATTACTTCAACCCCGAAGTGGCTGCGGTCTACGGACCGTTCTCCATCCAGGGTGAGTACATCTTCAGCGAGGTCCAGGACTCCAACAAGGGTGGTGACCTGAGCTTCGACGGTGCCTATATCTACGCCAGCGTGTTCCTGACCCCGGGTGACTATCGTCGCTACAAGACCTCCAGCGGAGCCTTTGACCGGGTCAAGCCGGCCAGGGATCTGAGCTGGAGCGGTGGCGGGTACGGGGCTGTTGAGGCGGCGGTTCGGTATTCCCACCTGGATCTGACCGACGGCATGGTCCAGGGCGGGACACTCGGCAACTTCACCGCCGGCCTGAACTGGTACCTCAACCCCAATGTCCGTTTCATGCTGAACTATGTCCACGCCGACCAGCAGCATCCGCACGACTTTTCCGCCGATATTGTCCAGATGCGCGCTCAGGTCGATTTCTAAGCACTCGTCGCCGGTCGCGGGTCGTGGAAGCGGCTCACGGCCATGTGTCATCACCATATCCCAACGGGAGGAAGTCGTTATGACAATGAAGAAGTTCTCAGCGCTTGTCGGTGGCTTGGCTCTGGGCCTGGCCGTCAGCGGTCCGGCTGTCGCCCAGGTCGAAGTCGATCCCAACCTGCCCGCCTATGAGAAGGTCAGCGGTATCTCGGGCAGCCTCAACAGCGTGGGTTCCGATACGCTGAACAACCTGATGACCCTGTGGGCCGAGGGTTTCAAAAAGGTCTATCCCAACGTGAACGTCCAGATCGAGGGCAAAGGTTCGAGCACCGCGCCGCCGGCCCTGATCGAGGCCACCGCTCAGCTGGGGCCCATGTCGCGGGCGATGAAGAGCAGCGAGATGGACGAATTTGAAAAGAAGTTTGGCTATAAGGCGACCCCGCTGCGGACCTCGCTCGACTCCCTGGCCGTGTTCGTCAACAAGGATAACCCGATCTCGGGCCTGTCGCTGGACCAGGTCGATGCCATGTTTTCCAAGACCCTGCGCTGCGGGGCTGCTGACGAAGTCTCGGTTTGGGGCGACCTGGGTCTGAGCGGAGGCTGGACCACCGCGCCGATCAGCCTGTACGGCCGGAACTCGGCCTCCGGCACTTACGGGTTTTTCAAACAGCAGGCCCTGTGCAAGGGAGACTACAAGGATACGGTCAAAGAACAGCCGGGTTCGGCCTCTGTCGTGCAGGGGGTGAGCGAGGATAAGAACGCCGCCGGCTACAGTGGGATCGGCTACACCACCTCCGGCGTCCGCGCCGTGCCGCTGGCCGAGAATGGCAGCAGCTACGTCGAGCCCAACCAGAAGACGGTCGGCTCGGGTCAGTATCCGCTGTCACGCTTCCTGTACATCTACATCAACAAGGCGCCCGGACAGCCGGTTGATCCCCTGGTCCAGGAATTTGCCAAGTATATCTTCAGCAAAGAAGGCCAGGAAGTTGTGGCGAAGGACGGCTACTATCCCGTCTCACCGCAAATCGCCACCCAGGAACGGGCCAAGCTCAACTAGGCTACGAGACGGGCTGCGTCTCAAGCTGAGTGCGTTATGCTCGGGCGCAAGCCCACGGAGGAGGGGCCTGCCCCCCCTCCTCTTATTCCCCCTCCTCACGACGGCGCTAGCGCCCCGTCCGTCACTTCGGTATTGAGAGTAGCATGCCAGAACCACAATCCGCCGAAACCCAGCCGCCCGCCCCCTATCCCACTGACCGGGCCGGGGTTGATGTCCGGCTGTCGGCGACCGAGGACAGGGGGCGGCTGCGTCGCAAGAAGATCTACGATAAGGCCGTCGGCCTCATCATTACCTGTGGCGGCATTGCGATCATTCTGAGTATTGCCGCCATCCTGTTTGTGATTGTGGCCGAGACGCTGCCCCTGTGGTCGGCGCCCAAGACCGAATTCGGCGGGGCGGTGAGGCTGTCCGAGCTGCTCGACGGCCAAGCCGCCCGGCCGATTGCGTTTGGCGTTGAAGAATACCAGGAGATCGCTTATGTCGTGACCGAGGACGGCTGGCTCCATTTTGTCTCGCTTAAAGACAATACGCTCCTCCAGCGCTACGAGATACGCCAGCTCCAGGGACAGCGTCCGACTGCGGTGTATCAGAATGGATTCGACCACAACCTGGCCATTGCGACGGAAAACGGCACCGTCGTGCCGGTCTACGCCAGCTTTGTGATCAGCTATGACGACCAGAGCCGCCGGATCATCACACCCCGTGCCGGTGAGGAGGACGCGATTATTGTCGATCCCCAGGGCCGGGCGATTCAGCAGCTCGTATACCGGACCGGGGAGGATGACGAGGGCATCCGCATTGCGGCCCTGCTCGGTCCGCGCTCCCTGGTGTTCTATTCTCAGGTCGAACAGGAATCGTTTTTGGGCCAGACCGAGACCCAGGTATCTCGGCGTGAGCTGTCCTCCGACTTGCCGGCCGATGTCACCGCCCTGGCCCTGGATACCTTCCTGACCAATCTCCTGGTCAGCACCGCCGACGGACAGCTGTTGCACTGGCAGGTCCAGGACCCGGCCGCGCCGCGTCTGATCCACGGCTTTCCCGTCAGCGACAGCCAGGGCGTCTCTGCCACGACCCTGGACTGGTTGCTGGGCGAACGCTCGCTGGTCGTCGGCGATAGCGCCGGGGGGGTGGGCGTCTGGTTTCAGGTCCGTGACCAGGGCCCGCCGCGCGACAGCCCGTACCGCAAAATTCATGTCCTCCAGTCTCATTCCGCCGCACTGACCGCGATGAAGCCGTCGGCCCGCAACAAAGGCTTCCTGACCGCAGACGCCGACGGCCATATCCTGCTCCACCACGCCACCTCGGAGCAGACCCTGGTCGAACTGAGGACCGACCAGGGCGCGGCGGTTGAGCTGCTGTCCTTTGCGCCACGCGCCAACGGCATCTTCGCCGTGGACAACCAGGCGCGCCTGTTCGACTGGTCGCTCGATAACCCCCACCCTGAGATCAACCTCACCACCCTGTTCGGCAAGGTGTGGTACGAGGGGTATCGGGAGCCCGATTTTACCTGGCAGTCGAGCAGTGCGACCGATGATTTCGAGCCCAAGTTCAGCCTCACGCCGCTGGCCTACGGCACGCTGAAGGGAACCTTTTATGCGCTCCTGCTGGCGATTCCGCTCAGCTTGTGCGGGGCGCTGTACACCTCGCAGTTCATGCATCCCAGCCTGCGCAACCTGGTCAAGCCGTCGGTCGAGGTGATGGCGGCCCTGCCCAGTGTTGTCCTGGGCTTTTTTGCCGGTCTGTGGCTGGCCCCGCTGGTGGCCGATATGGTGCCGGCCATTTTCATGATGCTGGTCGCCCTGCCGGGTGTCACCCTGCTGGCCGCCTTCGCCTGGCGGCTGGTTCCCCTGGCGGTCCGCAACAGCCTGAAGCCGGGGGTGGAATTGGTCTTTGTGGCCCCGCTGCTGTTGCTGACGGTGTACGCCTGTGTGGCCCTTAACGATTCCATCGAGGTCAGCCTGTTTGCCGGGAACTTTCCCCAGTGGCTGTACGACACGACGGGCTCGCGCTATGACCCGCGCAACTCGCTGATTGTCGGCTTTGCCATGGGCTTTGCCGTGATCCCGATCATCTACACCATTTGTGAGGACGCCTTCTCCAACGTACCCCAGCACCTGGTGTCCGGCTCGCTGGCGCTGGGGGCCAACCGCTGGCAGACCGCAGTCCGGGTGGTCGTGCCGACGGCCAGCCCGGGGGTGTTTTCGGCGATTATGATCGGCTTTGGCCGGGCGGTCGGAGAAACCATGATCGTGCTGATGGCGACCGGCAACACGCCGGTCATGGACTTTAATCCGTTCAGCGGTTTTCGCGCCCTGTCGGCCAATATCGCGGTCGAGATTCCCGAGGCGCCCCACGGCGGCACCCTGTACCGGACCCTGTTTCTGGCCGCCCTGCTGCTGTTTGTGTTGACCTTTGTGCTGAATACCGCAGCCGAGGTCGTGCGCCAGAATCTGCGCGAGCGCTACAGCAAAATCTAGCCGACCGGACTGAGGAAGGACCTGTGAATACGCGTTTTTGGAAGAGCGGTGATCCGTTTATCTGGCTGACCGGTGGAGCGCTGGGTTTCAGCCTGCTGATGATCGCTGCCCTGCTGTGGATTGTGGCGGTCAACGCCCTGGGCTTTTTCTGGCCGGATCGGCTGGTACTGGTCAGCCTCAGCGACGACACCGAGCTGCTGGGCCAGGTCCGTGACCACGAGCAAGCCCTCCAGACCGGAGACGAACAAGGCGTAACGTACCGGACCCAGTTTCAGGTCGGCAACCGCGACCTGTACGGAGCGGATTTCCGCTGGGTGGACGACGCCCGGATCCTCGACCGCGCATATCCGGAAGAGGCGGTCTACTTTGAGCGTCTGGAGTGGGGCGCCCTGTTCGGTTTTCTCAGCTCGGTCAGCGTCGACGGTCAGGTGGTGGCCGAGGGCTTCAGCCAGAGCTGGCAGGCGTTCCAGGCGTTCCACCCCAAAACGAGAGACATCCGGCATCAGATCGAGCGCATCGAACGCCAGGAAGTCGGGGATATCAACTACGAGATGGAACGGCTGCGTTTGCAGATCCGGGGTATTCAGCTACACGAATCCGACCCCCAGCGCGCGGCCCAGGAGATTCGGGCACTCGAACAAGAAGTCGCCGGCTGGCAGCAGCGCTACGAGGAGATCACCGAGCGGCTGTCGGCCTTATACCGGGAAAATGCACGCTACGAGATCGCCGTACAGGCCGCCGGCGGGAAGCACAAAAACCTGCCGATGGCCCAGGTCGTGCGGGCCTTTCTGCCTAACCGGATGAGTTGGGCCGAGAAAGCCGGCCTGTACGTCACCCGATTCTGGGAGTTTTTCTGGGAAGATCCACGCGAGTCGAATACCGAAGGCGGGGTCTTCCCGGCCATTTTCGGCACGGTCATGATGGTCATCATCATGAGCCTCGTGGTCGTCCCGTTCGGGGTAGTGGCGGCCCTGTACTTACGCGAATACGCCAAACAGGGGCCGCTGGTGCGCGCGGTGCGAATTGCGGTCAATAACCTGGCCGGCGTGCCGTCCATCGTGTTTGGGGTGTTCGGCCTGGGCTTCTTCATCTATCTGATTGGCGGATCGATCGATTCCTTTTTCTACGAAGAAGCCCTGCCGACGCCAACGTATGGGACCGGCGGGATTTTATGGGCCTCGCTGACCCTGGCGCTGCTGACCGTACCGGTTGTCATTGTCGCCACCGAAGAGTCCCTGTCGGCCATCCCGCGCGAGTGGCGCGAGGGCTCGCTGGCTCTGGGCGCGACCAAATGGGAAACCCTGCGTAAAATCGTCATTCCCGGAGCCTTGCCCGGCATTCTGACTGGGGCTATCCTGGCCATGGCGCGGGGAGCCGGGGAAGTGGCACCGCTGATGATTACCGGCGTGGTCAAGCTGGCCCCGACCCTGCCGCTGGATGGCCACTGGCCGTTTTTTCACCTTGAGAGAAAGTTCATGCACCTGGGCTTTCATATCTACGATGTCGGTTTTCAGTCGCCCAACGTCGAGGCCGCCAAGCCGATGGTCTTCATGACGACCCTGTTGCTGATCGGTATCGTGATTGCGCTCAACCTGACCGCCATTGTGGTCCGCAATCGTCTGCGCAGTAAGCTCCGCTTTGGCACCTTCTGAAAGAGAGGCACGCGAGCATGGACAAAGATCTGTCAGCCTCGACCCCCGTCCTTGCTGTTCCGCAGCCGACCGGGAACGGCAATGGGACCGCTGCTCCGGTCGCTTCAACGGCTGCCGCGCCGGTTGAAATCCGTATCCGCAACCTGTGTCTGCACTACGGCAGCAGTCAGGCCCTGTACAACATCGACATGGATATTGAGCGGGGGAAGGTGACCGCCTATATCGGCCCGTCGGGGTGCGGCAAATCGACCCTGATACGCTGTCTCAACCGGCTGAACGACCTCGTCGACGGGGTCCGGATCAGCGGCAGCATCACTATCGGCGGCACGGAAATCCTCGACACCGGCCTGGATGTGACCGAACTGCGCAAAAAAGTCGGCATGGTGTTCCAGAAACCCAACCCGTTTCCCAAAACGATTTACGAAAACATCGCCTACGGCCCACGCATTCTGGGCATCAGCCAGAAGTCGCGGCTGGACGAGATTGTGGAGAAAAGCCTCAAGGATGCTGCGCTGTGGGAAGAGGCCAAGGACCGCCTGCACGACAACGCCCTGGACCTGTCGGGCGGTCAGCACCAGCGCTTGTGTATTGCCCGCACGATTGCGGTCGAGCCCGAGGTGGTGTTGATGGACGAACCCTGCTCGGCCCTGGACCCGATTGCCACCACAAAAATCGAAGAGCTGATCCACCAGCTCAAACGCAAGTACACGATTGTCATCGTCACCCATAATATGCAGCAGGCCGCGCGGGTGTCCGATTACACCGCGTTCATGTACCTGGGCAAACTGGTCGAGTTCGGCCCGACCGATAAACTGTTCACCACGCCCGAGAAAAAAGAGACCGAGGACTACATCACTGGCCGTTTCGGCTAGAAAGGGGAACGACGATAACTATCTCATCAGGAAGAGATCATCGTTCCCCTTGAACACGTACGCGAGGTGCCTATGCCGTTACACACCGACCGACAGTACGAAGAAGAGTTGCAGGAGTTGCGGGCCAAGGTGTTGGAGATGGGCGGGCTGGTTGAAAAACAGATCGGCGATGCGATCACCTCGCTCACCCAGCGTGACTCCGAGTTGGCCACACAGACGATTGCCCGCGACCACATGGTCAACTACCTGGACGTGTCGATTGATGAGGCGTGTACCCGCCTGCTGGCGCTCCACCAGCCTGCGGCGCGGGATTTACGCTTCATCATGACCAGCCTGAAGATCGGGACCGATCTGGAACGGATCGGCGATATCGCCCAAAACGTGTGCGAACGGGCGCTGGAACTCAACGAGGAGCCGCCCCTGCGGCCCTACGCCGACCTGCCGCGCATGGCCGAGTGGGCGCGCTCAATGCTGCGTGACAGTCTGGACGCCTTTGTCCGCGAGGACACCGGTCTGGCGCTGGACGTGTGTCAGCGTGACGATTTTATCGATGACCTGACGGCCGAGGTATTCGGCCGGATGTTGGGCCGGATGGCCGAAGAGCCCGAAACCGTGGTGCGTTCCACCCGAATCCTGTTTCTGGCGAAATATCTGGAACGCATCGCCGACCACGCCACCAACATCGCAGAAATGGTCATCTATATGGTGAAGGGCAAGAACATTCGGCATGTCTCGCCGGTCCCAAGCTCAGTCTCAGAGACCTAGCGCCATGTCTGGAGGGGAGGAAGCTCTTGTGGAAGGCGCTATGGCCGAGACCCCACGGAAAATCCTGATTGTTGAAGACGAAGAAGATATCCGCAGCCTGGTCCGCTACAATCTGGAGGCCGAGGGGTTCGCGGTTGTCGATGCCAGTGACGGTGAGCGTGGCCTGCATCTGGCGGCCACACAGCGGCCGTCGTTGATTATCCTGGATCTGATGATGCCGGGCCTGTCCGGCCTGGAAGTGTGTCGTCTGCTGCGCGCTCAGGAGGACACCGCCTCGGTGCCGATTCTGATTCTGACCGCCCGAGCCGCCGAGCTTGACAAGGTCCTGGGTTTGGAGATGGGCGCGGACGACTATGTCACCAAGCCGTTCAGCCCCCGTGAGCTGGTCGCCCGGGTCAAGGCGATCATCCGCCGCGCGTACGGACCGGCCAATGAGCGACCCCACGAGTATTATGAAAAGGGCTGGTTGCGGATCGACTTCGATACCTACGAGGTCTACCGCGACGGCGAAGCGGTGGGCTTGGGTTTGCGCGAGTTCGATCTGTTGAAATTTTTTGTCCGCAACCCGCACCGCGTCTTTGGCCGCAGCCAGATTCTCGATCTGGTCTGGGGCCACAACGTGTACGTCGAGCCCCGCACGGTGGATGTCCACATCCGACGGCTGCGTCAACGCGTTGAGCGCGATGATACCAGACCGACGCTCATCCTGACCGTCCGTGGGGTCGGCTACAAGTTTAACCCCGATGCTTTGGAAGAATAGGCTGGGCATCGCCATCGTTGGGTTTCCGAGTCTGGCCTGTGCAGGCCTGCTTGGCATGCTGGGCTTCTACGCCTTGCCCGACGCCGACCGCCCGGCCTGGTTGTGGTATGCGGCGTTCGGCCTGGGGCTGGGCGCGCCGTTCGGCGCTTGTGTCCTGAGCCGGAGTGTGGTGCGGCGCCTGGCCGATCTGCGGGCCTGTATCTCTCTCGCCTTGGAGCGCAGTCTGCCGCCCGGCCTGCCGATGCAAAGACCCGATGAACTCGGCCTCGTAGAAGACGGCCTGGGCCGGTTGCTGCACGCCCAGCACGAGCGGCTGCGGCGTTTACACGACGCCCGCCGGGAGCTCGAGGTGGTGCTCCAGAGCATGACCGAGGGGGTGATTGTCCTGGACGCGGACAGTCACATTCGCTTCTCCAACCGGGCCGCCCACAATTTCTTGGAGCTGTCTGAGGAGACGGACTTCCAGGCCAAGCCCCTGCTCGAATTCTCCCGCCATCCAGTGCTCCACGATCTGGTGCGGGCCGTGCTCGACAGCCCACCCGGGGCTGAGGCGCTGAGACAGGAAATCGAGCTTGAGGGCGAGCAGTCCCGCTCGGTCGCGGTCAGCGCGATCCAGGTGAACGTCTCGCCCCAGTCTCCGGTGTGGCACGCGGAACACCCGGCTCTGAACGGACAGGCGGTCAGCGGGGTCATTCTGGTCCTGCACGACCTGACCGAACTCAGGCAGCTCGAAGCCATTCGGGCCGACTTTGTGGCCAACGTCTCGCACGAGCTGCGCACGCCGCTGACCGCGATTAAGGGCTATGCCGAAACCCTGCTGAACGGCGCGCTCAACGACCCGCCCATGGTCACCCGTTTTCTGGCCATCATCGACCGTCACTCAGAGCGTCTCAGCCGTCTGATCGACGATCTGCTGACCCTGTCCGATCTTGAGTTGGGCAAGACCGAGCTGCGCCATGACCAGCTGGTGTTCGGCCAGCTGATTGACGAGGTATTCGAGCTGGTCAAGGACAAGGCGGCCAGCGGGCAGGTGCGGCTGAGTGCGGCGGTGCCGGAGTCGTTGCCGTCCCTGTCCGGCGACCCCGACCGGCTCCATCAGGTCTTGCTGAATCTGGTTGATAATGCCGTCAAATACACCCCCACGGGCGGACGGGTGGCGGTCTCCGCCCGTGTTGCGGCGGCTTCTTCGGTCCCGGATGGGAACGGGGACGGGACAGGCCAGGCCGACCACGGCTGGATGGAAGTCGCGGTTGCCGATACCGGCTGCGGCATCCCCGAGGCCGACATTCCACGCCTGACCCAGCGCTTTTACCGGGTCGATAAGGCGCGCTCGCGCGAACTCGGCGGAACCGGGCTGGGTCTGGCGATTGTCAAACATATTGTGCAGGCCCACGGGGGGTTCCTGCATATCGAGAGCCAGCTCGACCGGGGGACGACGATGCGGGTCTTTTTACCGCTCGGCGCCCGGGCAGGGTGCGACGCGGTTCTTGAGGCCAGCCCGGACTCAGTGGGCTGAGCGCTCCAGCGCCCGCAGAATCAAATCCGTAGCGCCCGCTTCTCCCCACACGCTCGAATCAATCAGCAGGTGATAGCGGCTCGGGTCACGCCAGTCGTCGTGGTAGAAGGTGTGGACGTAGTCGGCGCGTAGGCGGTCCATGCCGGCGATCCGTTGGGCGGCTTCAGCGTGGGACAGGCTCTCGACTTCCATCACCCGTGCTATGCGCGCCTGGAGCGGAGCGGTCAGAAAGACGTGCAGGGCGGCGGGTTGCTCGGCCAGCACATAATTGCCGCCCCGACCGACAATAATCGCCTGACCGCCCCCGGCCACCTCTTCGATCAGCGAGCGGGTCATGCGGACGAGCTGGGCGTCGTTGAGCCACAGCGGCGGCGGAATGTCGTAGGCCGATTCAAAGCCGCCCATGCCGAACAGGCCGACCATGCGCTCAATAAAGGAATCGACCCGTTCGTCCTTGGCGTCGACATACTCTTCCGACACCTTGTACTGGGTAGCGATTTTACGAACGATTTCTTTTTCCCATACGGTCCAGCCCAGACGGCCACCGAGGTTGCGGGCGATACGGCTTCCGCCACTGCCGTACATGTGAGAAATGGTCAGGACTGACTTTGCCATCGCGGCCTCCTTCGAAGCACAGCAATTGATGATCTCTCTGGCACGCTTGGCATCGTCTTAGCACGATACGAAGCCAGTGGCGATGATATAGGTCTCTGCCGAGCCCTTGCGCGTTGCCTGGGGTTTGGTGGTCTTGACCGTCGCAAAGTCGGCGCGCAGGGCTGCCAGCAGGGCTGGATAGCCGCTATCCATGAACGCCTTGAGGAGCAGGCTTCCGCCCGGCCTGAGCAGCTGGGCGGCGCAGGCCGCAGCCGCCCGGCTGAGTTCCTGCGCCCGCGCCTCGTCGCGCTCACGCACGCCGCTCAACTTGGGGGCCATATCGGACAGCAGGATATCGGCCGGTCCGTCGAGCAGGCTGAGCAGCCGGCGCTGCTGGTCCGGGTCGGTGGCGTCGCCCTGAACCACAGTCACATTGCCCGTCTTCAGGGGGTCGATAGGGATCAGATCGATGCCGATGACCCTGCCCCGAGGACCGACCCGCTCGGCCGCTACCTGCAGCCAGCCGCCGGGCCAGGTGCCCAGGTCGATCACCCGCTGGCCGGGCCGCAGCAGCCCGAAGCTGCGGCTGAGTTCGAGCAGCTTATAGGCGGCCCGCGAACGATAGCCGGCCTGTTTGGCCTGCTTGTAAAAGGCGTCCTTGCGCTTGTACACGGGCTTACTTTGGCGCCATCCGAATCGCTCCGTCGAGACGGATGGTCTCGCCGTTCAGCATCACGTTTTCCATAATATGGCAGGCCAGGGCGGCGTATTCGGTCGGGGTGCCCAGGCGCTGGGGAAACGGAATGCTGGCGGCCAGGGCCTGCCGGGCCGGTTCGGGCAAACCCATCAGCATCGGGGTTTCAAAGATGCCCGGGGCAATCGTGCAGCAGCGGATGCCGTCGCGGGACAGGTCGCGGGCAATCGGCAGGGTCATGCCCACCACCCCGCCCTTTGAGGCCGAGTAGGCCGCCTGTCCGATCTGTCCGTCAAAGGCGGCCACCGAGGCGGTGTTGATGATCACTCCCCGTTCGCCGTCCGCGCTGGGTTCGTTTTTGACCATCTGGGCGGCGGCCAGGCGAATGGCGTTAAAGGTCCCGATCAGGTTGACCTCGATCGTGCGTTTGAACGGACCGAGGTCGAGCGGCGCGCCCTTGCCCAGGGTCCGGCCGGCGGTCGCAATCCCGGCGCAGTTGACCAGCGCATTGATGGCGCCAAAGGTGGCGACCGCCTTGTCGATGGCCGCTGCGGTGTGGTCTTCGTCGGTCACGTCGGCCTCAACAAAGACCGCCTTGTCGCCCAGCTCGTGGGCGATGTCCGCCCCGCGCGAACGGCCCAGATCGAGGATGGCGACCCTGGCGCCTCTGGCAATCAGGGCGCGGCTGGTGCCCTCTCCCAGACCCGAACCACCGCCGGTCACAACGGCAACGGTTTTTTGAATATCCATACATCTCTCCTCTCGTTTCCAGTTTTGACCGCTGACTCGGCCCGGATTGGGCAGGACTCCTGCTAGAGCCCACGCGGTCGGATATAGCGCTGATAGACTTTGGGCAGCTCGGTCGGCAGCGAGGCCACGTCCTCGAGCACCAGATAGCGCGACGGTTCGCACATCTCGCGCAAATAGTCGTGGCCGGCCTTATCGACCGTCAGGCAGAAGGTCAGCACGCCAGCCTCTTCGGCTTCGCGCAGGGCGACCATGGTATCCCGAATGCCGTACGTTGTGGAGCGCCGGTCCGGCCCATAATCCATGTCTTGGGGAAAGCCGTCGCTCAGCAGGATCAACAGCTTGACCCGACACGTCAGGTCTTTGAGTTTTTCCAAGGCGTGGCGCACGGCCGGTCCCATGCGGGTCGAGCGCTTGGGCTCAATGGCGCCGATGCGCCCCTTGACGGTCGGGGATAGCGCCTCAACGAACGACTTGACATGGTAGAACTCGATGTTGTCCTTACCCTGGCCCGAGAAACCGTAGATGGCGTAGGAATCGCCAATCTCTTCGAGCGCCTCGGCCATGAGCACCAGGGTTTCTTTGGTGACGTCGATAATACGGCGCGGTTTGGGCTGGGACAGGCGTTTCGCAGCCGAGCGTGCATTCCGGTCGGCTTTGTTCCACAGCGGCTGCCAGTCTTCGGGCTCGTCGTCGCTGTAGTCCCGTTCCACCGCAACCAGCGGTTCATCCGTCGAAGCGCTCATGTCGAGCAGAAACAGGGCGGCCACATCGCGCTCGGTCTGACGCCGTTCGGTGTACAGCTTGGCCGAGGGCGCGAGCCGGGCGCGCATATCGACCACTGCGGTGACTGCGGCGTTGAGATCAAACTCGTGGCCGTCTTCAAGACCGCGCACCAGCCGGTACTGTTCCGGTCGGATGCGCTGGAACTCGTGTTTGATAGCCGGGGTGAGGGCCGTGTAGTCGTTCAGCGTCTGGGCAAAGAACTCACCGGCGTCGCCGCTCAGCACGATCTCCCGCAAACGACACCAGCGGCTCCGATAGTCGGCGATCTGATAGTCCCACTCGTCGTAGTAAAAGGTCAGGCCCTCCTCGCGCTGAGCGCGGCCGTGGACGGCCGGAAGAGCCGGGTCATTGCCGGCGGCGATGTGCTCCGGGTCGCCCTGGCCCGGCAACTTGCCGTTCAAATCGCTGACGTACAGCCCCTGGGGAATCAGCCTGTCCTGCTTGCCCTGGCGAATCTGGAGATCGACCCCGGCCTCAATCAGGGCTTTGAGTTCTTCGGCCGACAGGGGGCTGCCGCCCTGTTCCTCATCCCGTTCGTCCTCCAGCTGTAGCTCGGGTATATCGATCGGCTCCTGGACCGGCGGCGGACTCTCGTCATCGTCCATGTCGGGATCGATCAGCGCATCGCCGCTCAGTTTGTCAAACAGAAGGCCGAAGTCCGAGGCGTCATCCGGGTTGAGGCGGGTGGTGGTCAGGGAGGACAGCAGGCGCAGGTAGAGTTCGGCCGCGCGGGTGGCCGAGTCATACACGTCTGCTGCGGCTGGGTGGTCGGACGGCAGGAGGTCGGACCACAGCGCGCTCAGCGAGACCAGGGCTTCGGGCAGCAGCGAGGGCAGGGACGCCGCGTCCAGCCACGCCACGTCTGCGCTCAGGCCCCGGTAGGCTGCCGTCAGGCGGGCGTGAACCCGCTGGGTTTCAATCAATATGAACAGGGCCTCGACAATGTCGGGGTGCACAAAGCAGCGAAAATACTCGGCCAGCCCGCCCACCGGAGCCGCGTCCTCGCGCATGACGTGACGGACTGCGGGCGGCAGGTCGGGCCACAGCCGGCTGAGCGAGAATTCGTAGGTGCCGAACTCGCGACGGCCGGCCTGCTGAGCGGCAAAGGCGCGAAACAGCCGAAAATTCTCGTCATAGGTCTCAAACACCTCGACCCGGCCCGGCAGGGGCAGGTGGCTCGGGGCTTCTTCAAGTGCGGGCGGGTAGGAGAAGAACTCCTGGCGCCGAATACTGACCGGGCTGCCGGTCAGCATCTGGACATACTTACGCAGCAGTTCCTGGACCTCTTCGAGATCAATGCCGGGAGAAGCCTGGCGCAGAACCTGAAAGCTGGTGCGCGACTCCAGGCCAAAATAGGCCAGTCCAGCCTCGGGATTGTCGGCGGCGATGCGGGCACCTTTTGTCAGCCAGTCCTGGAGACCCGTGGGGCCGGCTTCTTCATGTGCCCGGGGCAGGGTCCGAATCAGCGGCGGAATACCGGCCGGAAAGGTGTCGGCGAGGCCGATTAGGCGGTCTTGCAGGCCAGGCTGCTCAGCCAGGCCGACAGCCTTGGCCACCGGTCTCAGCAACGGCAGCAGGCTGGCAACCGCCGGCGGGTCCGAGCGAATCACCGGGCTCAGGATGGACAGATACCCAGACCGCAGGCTCGGACTGAGACCCGACAGGACCGGTGGCAGACCGAAAAAAATCTCGGTGGCTGCGGTGGCAGACTGACTGGCCGCGTGCTGGGCGGTATGCAGAAAGGCCAGGCGCTGGGTCTGATCCAAGGCCTGAAAACCGTCCGGCAAATGCGTATAAAACGTCCACGGTCCGGAATCCTGGACCAGAGCGCCGAGTCTTGCCCAGGCTGCTATTTCCTCGGGACTCAGCACCGGCAGGGCGGCCGCCGCCGCCGAGAAATACGATACGGCCAGAAACTCCCCCTTCCAGCCCTTGCAGCCCAACAGCAGCCGGCCCTGCTCGGCCCAGGCGCGCAGGTGTGACCCGGTGGGCAGCTGGCCAAAGAGCGGAGCCGAGGCTTGAAAAAACTGCGCCCCAAGCCGGCGCGAGACCCGCAGCACCTCACGTCCGATGGCGATCCATTCTGCGGCCCGGTCCAGACCCAGCCGCCCTACCGATTGGGGCGGAATCGTAAAATAGGCGACCGCCCCGTCGCGTGAGGCCGGTTCCTGGCCGGCCAGGCCCTCGCCAAGGGCTACCCAGCGTCCGAAGCCCGTCGCGCCAAACGCCCGCCAGGCGGCCGGGGCTTGCCGACAGAAGGCTTGGGCCAGCGTCAGCGATAGCTCGGCCAGCCGGTCTCCGGTCGTCAGAATCGTCTCGCGTGCTTCAGAGGGCAGGGCTTGGAGTTCGGCCAACAGCGCCTGGCCCGGCTCGTCTCCAAGCAGATGGCGGGTATCGAACCACAGGTGACGGAGGGAAGACATCAGGGATACTGAGAGCGGTGCCGACCCGCTCAGACGTATGTCAGCCAGTGCGTATAGCTGTTGTCCTGTCCCTTGGTCAGGGCGAAGAACCGCTGTTGCAGAAAACGGGTCACTTCTCCGGGGGTCTGGCCGCGAATGGGCCGGTCGTCGAGTTCGCGGATGGGGGTCACCTCGGCGGCCGTGCCGGTGAAGAACGCCTCGTCGGCAAGATAGATATCGTCGCGGGTGAGGGACTCTTCAGACAGGTCATAGCCGCCGTCACGCAGCAGGGTCATTACCGTGTCGCGGGTGATGCCGGGCAGCAGCGAGGTCGACAGGGGCGGGGTTCTGATTTTCCCCTTGCGCACCACAAAGATATTCTCTCCCGGCCCTTCGGCCACATGGCCGTCGGTATCCAACAACAGGGCTTCGTCATAGCCCAGAGACCACACTTCCTGGCCGGCTAGAATGGCGTTCAGATAGGTTCCGACCGCTTTGGCCTTGGTCATCAGGGTATTGACGTGGAAGCGCTGGAAGGAGGAGGTTTTGACCCGAATCCCGTTTTTCAGTCCCTCTTCGCCCAGGTAGGCACCCCACGCCCAGGCGGCAATCGCCACCCGAATAGGGTTGGTCCGGGCGTGCAACCCGCGGTCGCCTTCGCCGACAAACACCAGCGGGCGGATGTAGCACTCTTCGAGCTGATTGACCCGGACCGTTTCCAGGCAGGCTTGGCTGATGTGCTCGGGCGTAAACGGAATTTTGATATCCAGAATATGGGCCGAGTCAAACAGGCGCTCAATATGCTCGGCAAGACGGAAGACTGCCGAACGGCCGTCCTCGCCGGCGTAGCACCGAATGCCCTCGAATACGCCGACGCCGTAGTGGAGGGTATGGGTGAGCACATGTACCGTGGCCTCGGGCCAGGCGACAAACTCGCCGTCCATCCAGATTTTACCGTTTTCCACGCCGTCCTCCTTTGCGAGAAGCTCCCTGCAAACCAGAACACTTAGCGAAAGTCAATGGAGGGACAGACAAGCCTATGGGACTTACCGGACGTTCAATCAACAATGGGATCGTTTCCTCTCTCGTGTGCTTCATCTTCGTTGCTGAGGTGCCGTCTGATCTGTCCTTGAATGAAACTCCTGAGCGGTCAAGGCTGGTCCGTGTCGTGTAAAATCCGGCCAGTTTTGCCGGCGCTTGCCCGGCTGTCGCGTCCGCTGGCCAGCCGGCTGAGAGACAGGTGGCCCAGGAAGTGTTGCTCGACCAGGCTCAGGCGGGCCGAGAAGGCGGGTGCGGCGAGTGCGGCCAGCTCACCGCCGACGGCCACCACATTGCCCCCGAATACGGGAAACACGGCCGTGTGCGGCCAGGCCGTCTCAAAGGTCGCGCGGGCGGCCGCATAGCCGGGAATGCCCGAGTGCAGGTTGGTGGCCAGCACGCCGCCCGGAGCCAGACAGGCGCGACATTCGGTATAAAACTCGTGGGTACTCAGGTGGCGCGGCACCCCCTCGACGCGGTAGGCGTCGAGCAGGATCAGGTCGTAAGACAGCCGGCCGGCAGCCCGACGCAGATAGTCCCGGCCGTCCTGGACGATGATCCGCTGGCGTTCGTCCTGGACAATGCCAAAGAAGCGTTCCGCCAGCGCAACAACAAGCGGGTCAAGCTCGACGGTATGCAGCGTCACCCGCTCCAGGTAGTGGTGGAGGACCATTTGCAGGCGTCCCCCGCCCAGCCCGATGAGCAGAATACGCCGGGGCTGGGGCTGCCAGATCAGGGCCAGGAGCATGGCCTGGGTATAGGCCGAGGGCAGGACGAGGGGGTCATCGGGGTCAAGCCGTGATTCGGTTTCTTCGATCTGGCTGTCGGGATGGCGGTAGCACAGCAGGAGCTGCTGTGTCGTGCGACGCACGACGATGTGGTTATAGGCCGAGACCTGCTCATGCACGATGCCGGGACGGGCGGCGCGGCCAGCGGCCAGACGGCGGCTGATGGCGGCCAGGTTTTGCTCTTGCCAGGCGGAGAGGGTCGGTGGTGTGGGGCGTGTCGAGCGTGTCTTTCGTATCCATCTCATTCAGGATGTCCGACCCGGGCGGTGGTTTCCCCCTCGGCCAGCCCTTGGGCCTGTGTCATTTGACGGTGGCGATGGCCAGGCGGTGCAGACCCTCGGTCCGGGCCAGATCCATCACGCCGACCACCCGGCCGTGCTGGACTTCCTGGTCAGCGCGGACCACCAGGGTGACCTCGCTGCCCTTTTCCCGCTCGGCCTGGAACACGTTCTGGAGCTGCTCAAGGCTGGTCTCCTGTTCGTTCAGAAACAGGCCGCCGCCCTTGTCCAGACTCACCGTGAGGCGTGTCCGTTCCACCTGAGAGGCGGCTGACGACGCCTTGGGCAGGCTGACATCGACCCGGCCCTCTCTGGTCTGATTAAACGTGGCCAGAAAGCTGAACGTAATGAAGAAGAAGATGAACATGTTCATGATGATGTCGGTCAGCGCCACCGAGTCGAGGTTCGGGCTGGGCTGTGGGTGCTTGCTAAACTGCATCGCTGAGGGGCTCCCGGGGCTGAGCTTGGGTGAGCATATCAATCAGGGTCTCGGTGTGCTCTTCGGTCAGCCGGGTCAGCCGTTTGACCCGGGCGGTGAGGTGATTATAGATCAGATAGTACGGAATCGTGACACTCAGACCGGCGGCGGTGGTGATCATGGCTTCGTAGATACCACCGGCCAGGATATTGATCGTGATCTGGTCGCCCATCATTTCCCAGCTCATGAAGGCGCGGATCAGACCGATGATGGTGCCCAGAAATCCAAGCATCGGGGCCACCCCAATCACCGCCGCCAGCACGCCCAGATAGGACTCCAGGGCAGCGACCACATCCCCACCTAAACGTTCCAGACGGCGGGTCAGCTCGCTGTGGCCGCGGTCCCGATACACAATGGCAGCCTCAAACAGCCGGCTGAGCGGGCTGGTGTATTCACGGCAGACGCCCAGGGCGACCGAGATA
Source organism: Desulfurellaceae bacterium (assembly GCA_021296095.1). Classification (NCBI taxonomy): domain Bacteria; kingdom Pseudomonadati; phylum Campylobacterota; class Desulfurellia; order Desulfurellales; family Desulfurellaceae; species Desulfurellaceae bacterium. The sequence continues at coordinate 23,096 of JAGWBB010000019.1, forward strand.
TTGCCCTCAGCCAGCTGGGGTTCGATACGCTGGTTGAGCGTGCTGAGGTGGGTACGGAACCGCCACAGCGACCAGAACTTGGCCAGCACAATGGCAAAAGCAACGACGGACAGGACGGCGATGATGAACAGCACCACGCCGCCCTTGGCCAGAAAGAGCCAGATTCCCTGATCTGTTGGTGAGACGGTGATCGTGATATCCTTTCAGGCTCTTCTTGTTATCACGCTCACCTTTTTTGGCCTAGCCCGGTGTGGGTCGCCGAGCCAGCCCGGACGGTGGGGAAAGAGGAACGAGACGCTCGTCTTGACTCAGCCGATCCTCCTCGTCCGGTGTGTCAGACGCCGCAGTTCTTGTTCACAAAATCCTGGATCTGTTTTTTGAGTTGCTGGTCTCCCAGCCGGTTCAGCATGGTGCGGGTGCCCCGGGCGGTCCGACAGCCGGCCTGGGCGTTGCCCAGCGAAACGTTCAGCACGGCGACCTCGTACGAGCCGCGGAACCAGATCGGGTCCCCGGCCTGCGAGTCTCGGAGCATCTCCTCCCAGTAGGCCAGCGCCTGTTCCTTGTTCCCGTTGACCTCGGCGATACGGGCCAAGCCGGCCAATGAGACCAGCGAATACGGCCCGTCCTGGAGCTGGGTGTACAGGGCGGCCGCCTGGCCGTAGTCTCTGACATCCAGATACAGCTGGGCCAGCTCGTATTTGAACTTGTCCTGGGACTCGTCTGCGGCAAAGTCCTGACGCGTAATCTTGTCGCTGTACAGGCGGGCCAGGGTGCGTTTGGCGGCCTGGAGGTTCTCCCTGTCGTTCTGTTTCTTCAGGGTCCGAATATCCCGCACCAGGACCTGATCGAGCGCTGTGAGCAACTCAAGACGTTTGTCGGTGTCATAGGTGGCAAAGATGGCCGCCACATTCTTTTCCAGCTCCTCAAAGCGGCCGGCCTTCTCCAGCGTCACCAGACGGACGCGGGCCACGGTTTCAAAGGCGTCTTTATGGGCCGGGTAGTGTTGCTCGAAGTCGTGCAGCAGGTCGGCGATCTGGGTGGCGTTGGCGTCGGTGTCCTCGCTGAGCAGGACCGCGTGCATGAACTTGACCCGACCGCGATAATTCCTGAGATTCTCGCGTTTTTTGCCCTTGGGGTTCTGCTTTTCAAACGCGGCGCTGCTCTGCTCAAAGGCGACCAGGCCGTCTCTGATGCCTTGTTTGAGGTCGTCGGGGCTGATGCCCAGGTCTTTATCGGGCTCTTCTTCCCACTGTTCGTAGATCGAGAAATAGCTTTGCAGGGTGGCAAAATCGGCCCGGAAGCGAAACTCGGTACTGCCGCGGACGCGCCGATACGAGTTCACGGCTTCGAGATAGTTTTCCTGGCCGTGCTGATACTCACCGAGTCGAAAATGCGCCTCGTGGACGGCTTTTGAGCGGTTCTTGGGATCGCGTTTGATCAGGTCTCTGGCCGCGTTCACATACAGGCGGCCGTTGGTCTGGTTCTGCGACTGGGCGAACAGGGCCTCGGCAGCCTTGAAACGCAGGTAGGCGGCGTTGACCGCATTTTTGGACGATCCGCCGTTGAGGTAGCTGTCCAGGGTGGTGATTGCCTGGTGCAGCCTGCCGGTTCTGAGCAGCGCGTCGCCAAGGTAGTAGCGGGCGTCCTGTTTATGGCGCCGGGCGCGTGAATCGTCCGACTCCAGCACCGTCCGTAGGACGGGGATGGCCTTGGCGTACTGGCCCTTGCGAATAAAAGCCGCCGCGTTGTGCCACGGCATATAGGGGTCGAGGGCCAGCTTTTCGTCTTCGTTCAGGACCTGGGCCAGCAGGGTGTCGGCCTTGGCTCTCCACGTATCGTCGGCGTTTTCTGACTCTTTGACCCCCAACACCAGGCCGATGGCCCGTTCCCGGGTCTTGCGGCGCTGCGTGCCGCGTTCCTGCTGGCTGCGCTCAAACAGACCGCTGGCTTCGGCCAGCTGTTGTTCGAGCAGGTCTTCGGGTGAGGGGCCGCTGCGTTTGCCGCGCTTGGCCAGACGCCGGGTCTCTGCCAGCGCGTTGGTGACCTTGGCGCGCATGCTGGGGCTGGTCGCCTTGTCTTTCAGCAGCGCCTCAAAGTCGTTGATCGCCCAGTCATACTCGCCCAGTTCGCGCTCGCTCAGGGCGCGGCCGAACAGGGTCTCGCGTTTGATGCTCGACGCCGGGCCGGAGGCAAACTCGGAGAAGCCGTTAATCGCGTCTTTGAGCAGCTGGGCCTGGCGCTCGCCCTCATACACGAACGAGCCGACATACTTGAGCCAGTTGAGAAAATACAGCGCACGGGCCGCCACATCCTGGGCGTCTCTCCACCGCGCCTCTTCGTACAGGGCCTCCAGGTCGCCGTCGACGGCCATGATGTCCTGCATCCAGCGTTCCATGACATCGGTGTTGGCCTTGTAGATGGCTTGCAGGGGCGCGCTCAGGTCGGTGTAAACCTGCCGCACGCTCGCGCGCTTGGTCTTGACCGCAGTGGCCAGATCCGAGGCGGCCACAAACTCCATGGCCAGCGGACCGATAACCCCGATGGCGTTGAGCTGGCCAGCCTTGCCGCCGGTCCTCAACTGGTTGGCCCGGTTTTTGGCCTGGGCGGCGCGGGGCGCCAAGTCCGATATCGTTGCCGCGTGGCCCGGGCCTGGGGCGGCCAGGCCGGACACCAGGCAACACGCGCCGATGAGGAGGGCGGCATACGGAATGCGGAACCGAAAGGGACAGACAAGACGGAACGCGGAGCGCGTTGTGAGCCCACGGTTCATCGTGCCGACTTCTGCCTTCATCATTGGGGGTGCTCCTCGTGCTCGGGGAAAGGGAGGCGTGATCTCGTTGCATTCTCTATTACGGATGCCTTTTTAGCTCAGGTCTCGCAGGAAGCGTTCCATCTCCGTTTCCCAGCGCGTGCCAAAGGTCAGGACGATGATCTGCTTGGTCAGCTGTTTCTCGTCGGTCAAGGGGATGAACTCGCCGCCGCCGGCGGTGGCGATCGAGGCCATGGTGTCCCGGAACTCCTGGTAGAAGCCGGGCAGCGGAGATGGGCTAAAGGCGATATTGGTCAGATGCGCAGTCTGTTTCCACAGGGAGCGCTCAAAGTCTTCGTGCATCTTTTCGGCCAAGTCCAGGGCGCTCACATAGCCGCCCCCGGCCCGGAAGCTCTGAGCCAGATTCAGGATATTGCTGACCGACTCGGGGTGTGGAGACGAGCCCGACACGATGACCAGAATCCGGCGCGATTTCTTGCGCCAGCTGAGGTCGTGGATCGCCACATCAACGCCCTCGTACACCGCCTCGGGCCAGTCACCCCCACCGCCGGCTTCGAGGTTGGCCAGAAAACCCTGTAGCTTCGAGGTCGAGAAGCTGAAATCGACCCAGCGGGTGACGTAATCCTCACCCCGGTCCCGGTAGGCCACAATGCCGACCCGGGTCGTATCGACCATGGTTTGGAGGGACTCGATCATGTTGCTGAGCCGCTCGCGAACCGAGTCGATCACGAACTGCATGCTGTCGGTGGCGTCCACGACCAGGGCGACATCAATGCCGACCCGCCGCAGCCCGCCGACCCGGTCGCCGAAGTCGCCGCCGGCCACCCCGTCGAGCGAGCCGCTCAGATTGGTGATCTGGGTGGTGATACCCTTGAGATCGTCAGAAGTCCGGCCGACCTGAATGGTGACCGGGCTGAAGGAGTTACTCAGAATCGGCATGGCGGTCGGCTTGATGGCGGCCACCCGGCCGGCCAGCGGTGGTGGGCCGGACGACCATTTCTTGACTTGTCTGTGCGGTAGCATGTCCATCGACAAGGCGCCGGGCAGGTCTCTGAGGGACGGCTCGCCCTCCCAGTCGTCCGGGTCTTTCTGGTCCTCGGCCTGGGCGGCCGGGTCCTGGGCGAACGGCAGGGCGGTCACTTTGATGAGGTCCTGACCCTTCTGGATCACGGTCACCGCCGTGGTGGCAAACACCGACAGCAGCAGCAGGTGGGCGACGGTGGAGACGGCAAACCAGCGCGCGTTGGTGCCGAACCGGCCTCGGGACAACCACAGGTCTTCCTGGGGGTCGGTCACGCCGGTGCGTTCTTTTTCGGCGGAAGCCATACCTAGTCCTCCTTCTTTATCTCGCGTCTGTCAGAGCCGAAGGGCTTAGCCCGCCCCCTGCTGGGCGGCGATGGCAATCTGGGTTGCCCCGGCCCGCTGGGCCGCCGACAGAATCTTGACCGCCTCGCCCAGGATCACCGATTGGTCGCCCTCCAGGACGACCGGGACATCCTGCATCGTTTCGATGATCGGCCGCAGATACAGTTCAAGCTCAGCCAGGGCGACCGGCTGATTGTTGACGAAAATTTCTTTCTGGGGGGTGACCGTGACGATGATCTGGCGCGGTTCGGACTCGGTTTCCTGGACCCGCGGCAGATCGATCGTGGCGCCCGACTGGACCATCGCCACGCTGGTCACCATGAAGATGATCAGCAGGACGAGAAAGATATCGGTCAGCGGGGTGATGTTGATCTCGGACATGACCTCGTCACGCCCGCCCCTCTTTTTGGGACCACTCATGGCCATGAGATTATCTCCTTTTTCCTGAGTCCTAAGCGGACTGGGCCGCTTCTCTCCTGCCGATGCGGATGGCGTCGATGATGCGGTCAGAACCAATCGTCATGGCCGTATCAATCCGTTCCAGCTTGGTATTGAAATAATTGTAGAAGATAACGGCGATGATAGCGACCGCCAGACCGAGCGCCGTGGCCACCAATGCCTCGGAAATACCGCCGGCCACGACGGTAAACCCGCCGCTGCCCTCGACCGCCATGCTTTGGAAAGATTTGATAATCCCGACCACCGTCCCCAGCAGGCCGATGAACGGCGCGCTGACGCCGGTAGTGGCCAGAATCCAGATCGCGCCCTTGAGCCCTTCGGCCTCTTCCAGGCGACGCTCTTCGGCCAGGCTTGACAGCTGCTCGGTGGATTCGTCCTGCTGGCGGGCGATGATCTCGCGGAACACCCGTCCGGCGGGCAATTTGTTCTCGGCTTGGCTGGTCTCCAGGGCGGTGTTGAAATCACCCTGCTGCAAGGGACTCACCAGGTCTCTGGCCAGATGCAGGGTTTTTGTCATGATCCCGCCCAGGTTCCACAGCCGTTCCAGAATGATCGTGATACACACCACTGACATGATGATAAGCGGGTAGCTGACATACCACCCCTGGTGAATCATATCCATGACGCTTAAACCTTCCACAGTCTGTCCTCCTATGGTTAAAAAGCGGATGCTTGGCTCAGCTGCTCATCCTCGTCCGCTTTTGGGTTACTGACCCAGGTTTTCCTCCTCAGCCGAAGAGGCAGGGTGCTGTATTGGTTCACCGAAGCTGTCTTGCATATCAAGTTCGTGCAGAAATTGTTTGAGCCAGTCGATCTCGGCTTTGAAGTGGACCAGACCGTGTTCAATGATCTTGGCCTGGGTGAGGGTGGCCTTCTTCTGGTCTGTCCAGTAGCTGTGTTGTTCGACAACCCAGGCCAGCCGCTTTTCAGCCCACTCCAGGTGTGTGTTCAGGGCTGTGCGCAGTTCGTCGGGGCTGACGAAATGACCGAAGGCCAGGGCCGTGTTGATGGGGTCAAAGACCTTTTCTCTGCTCTCGGTGTCGAACAACAGGCGGCGCAGTTCGGTCTGCAGATACTCGCGACCGGTCGCCGTAATCTGGTACACCTGCCGTGTGGGGTAGCGCCCTTTTTGTTCGGCCCAGGCTTTCTCCACATAGCCGGAACGTTCGAGTTGGCCAAGGTTGTAGTATAAGGACCCCCCGCTCAGATTGATGTAGGTCGCGAACAGCCGCCGTTCGACCTCCTGACGCAGTTCATAGCCGTGACACGGTCGCTCGGACAGAAGACCTAGGATGACGAGATGTACGCTCACAGAGTACCTTTCTCAGAATAGTTTGCGCAGACTATATTGCTTGGGGATAATAAAAAGGCAGGCTCAAGACGCGATGCACAGAATAGACCTGATGGAGAACGGTATTTGGTGATGAACGGGACCCGATATGGGAAGTCAGCACGACTTTGTAGCGAGGTTTTATCCTTCTCAAAGTAGTTTGCACAGACTATATAGGGAAAACTTTGGCTTTTGTCAAGCAAATTTTTGAAGAAAAATACAGGATGGCTTTCCCCGTCGTGCAGGCCCGGCTTATGGCAGACGGTCTTTCTGGATCACCCCCCGCTCGTGGAGGAGATTGAGGATGATATCGAGGCTGTGGTCCCACAGCTTGACCTTGAGCTGGTCGTACAGGGTGAAGTTGGCCAGCCGCAGCATGGGCCGGTCATCGACAAAGTCAATGATGTTGATGCAGCCAAAGTCTTGCTCGATGTTGAACACGCGCCCGTCGGTGATGCCCAGCACAGAGGCCAGCAGGGCATTATTGCTGCCGCCGTGGGCGACGGCCAACAGCGTCCGCCAGTCGGCTTGGGCGAGGACGCCGCGCAGAAACCGCTCCGTGCGTTCCCGGACCTGACGGAAACTCTCGCCGCCCAGATACGGCTCGTCCCAGCCGGTGGTCGGACTGGTAAAGAAACGCTGAACGGCGCGAAAAATGTCGGTCAGATCCTGGCCGGCGGTCAGCTCCTCGCTCGGTGTGATCTCCGCCAAGTCAGGCTCCAGGCTGACCTCCAGGCCCGTCTCGTCGGCAATGATCCGGGCCGTTTCGTGGGAACGTGACAGCGGGCTGGAGTAGATGCGGTCGAGCCGGACGGCGCGAAACAGCAGGGCGGCGGTGGCGATTTGTTCCCGGCCGCGCTCGGTCAGCGCCCCGTTGCCGATCGCTCCCTCGTTGGCGACCCGCTGGTACAGGGTTTCCCCGTGGCGCATGAGATAGATTCGGCGGCGTTCCATGAGCGTGCCTCCTTAGGCATCCGGCAGTGGGCCAGGGTCGAGAGCTGGCGGATCGGGCGTCTCCGAAAAGACGGCCGTCCCAGGCCGATCAGACACCCGTGAAGTGATAGGTCACCTCCAGGCCGAAGACCCGCCCTTTCATCAGCGGTGAGAAGGTGCCGGCGGGCAGCTGGATGTCGCTCCCGAACCGCGTGGAGTCCAGCAGGTTCTTGCCGTACAGGCCGACCACCCACTGACCATCGTTGATGTGGATATCCAGCCCGGCCTGCAACATTTTCTGCTGGCGGTTGAACCCGGTGTTGTCGTCGTTGGCATACTCTTTGTCGCGGTAGGCGTAGGTGACGCGCGAGGCGAGCCGATAGCGGCTGCCGACCCGCAGCGTGTGCAGCAGACCCAGGCTGTAGGTCCAGCGCGCGGCCCGGGGCGGTTTGAGATCCTCGTCCTTTGCGTCCAGCCTGCCGTCGCGGTTGAGGTCGAACTTGACCGCGGTATAGTCCGGCTCGACGTAGCCGAGCGAGCCGAGCGCGATCAAGCTGGGGGTGAGGGCAAACATCCCCTCCACTTCCAGGCCCCAGAATTCGGCGTCGGCCGTGTTCCGAATTACCTGCACGATGTTCTGCACGGTTTGGATGGTCGGCCTGCCGTCCACAAAAGTGATGACGGGCAGACCGGTGTCCGGGTCCGGGACGGGCAGGTTCTCGCCGAAACTCAGCTCCCGTTGCAGATCGTCGACGAAGTTATAGAAGAACGCCGCGTTGAGGCGGCCGCGGCTGCCGAAGGTTTTCTTGAAGCCGATCTCGAAACTGTCGATCCGTTCTTCGTCGAACGCCTCGGCGTCAAGATCGCGGGCAGCCTTCAGGCCGAGCCGCTCGAGCAGGGCGATCTGGGCGTCCGGCAGACCCCTGGTCACATCGTAAAATGAGTCGCGCAGATTATAGCCGCCGGACCGGAAGCCGCGTGCCCAGTGGGTGTACAGCAGTGTCTCGTCATCAAACCGGTAGCTCAGCCCGATTTTGGGCGACAGATTATTCCAGCTCGCCTCGTCTTTGAAATGGCTGGGGCAGTCGGGGCCGTCCACGATATGACACCGGGTGCCTCCGTTGCGGAGGATATTCGTAATCTCGGCGGCTTTCTCTTCATGGGTGTAGCGCAGTCCGGCGGTCAGCGTCAGCCGCTCGGTCAGATCGTAGTCTCCGGCCATGAACAGCCCAAAGGTCTCAACCGCATAGATGCCGCCACCGTTGAATTCCGGCATGCCGCCAATATTGTCGCCGAAAAACCGCTGCTCATGATAGTCGAGATCGTTCTGAAAATAGTAGAAGCCGGTGGTCAGGAATAGGCGGTCGAGAAACACGCCGCTGTAGCGCAGCTCGTTGCTGAACTGCTCGGCGGCCTGGGCGCCGCCGCCGTGGAAGAAGGTGAGCGGCGTCGAGTCGGCATCGCTCAGCGCATCTCCCGCCCCCTCGCGCCAGCCGAAGATATTGGTCAGCGTCCCCTTGCCGAAGGGAATGTCCCAGTCGGCCCGGGCGTTGAAGAAGTTGATATAGGTCTTCAGGAAGCCGTCTTCGTTGACGGCGAAGTCGTGGCTGTCGCGGTCGAAGTTGAAAAGCGGATGGGACAGGCCGGACCCGTTGGTATGGTTCTGGCCCGCCGGGCCGTCGCCGTCGAGGTCCTGATATTCGTAGCGCAGCGTCAACCGCAGGGTGTCCAGGGGCTGCCAGGTGACGACTGGCCGCAGCATCAGCGTATCCTGGGCGCCGAACGCCTTGCCGTCGTACTCATTCTCAAACCAGCCCTGGTCCTGGTTGGAATAGACTGTGAAGCGGGCGCGCAAAGTCTTGGTCAGCGGGGCGTTGAGCGTGCCCGAGACGTACATGTTGGGCGCCTTGCCGCCGCCTTCGACCGTGCTGCGAACCGTGGCCTCATAGCGGTCGGTGGGGAGCTTGGTGTTGACCAGGATGGCCCCGCCTATCACATTGCGACCGAACAGAACGCCTTGCGGGCCGCGCAAGACCTCGATGCTCTCCAGGTCGAAGGCGTCGTACAGCACCCCCGCGTTCGTCCCCAGGTAGATGCCGTCAACGAAAACGCCGACCGTCGGATCGATGGACGGAATCGAGCTGTTGATGCCCAGGCCGCGCATCGAGAAATTCGCGATACCCCGCCCCACACCAGCGTCTTCGAGAGCCACATTCGGCATGCTGATCGACAGGTCACTCAGGTCGCGCAGCTTGAGGGCGTCAATCTGTTCGGCGTCGAAGGCGGTGATCGACAGCGGTACGTCCTGACTCGGCTGAGATCGTTTCTGAGCGGTCACGACCACATCCTCCAACAGGAAGGTGGTGTCGGAGGCGGCCGCTTCAGCTTCCGATCCGGTGTCTGCCGGTCTGGGAGTCTGGGCCTTGGCCGGCAATGCAACAGCCCCCAGCACCAGGACGACGCTTAGCGCAAGCAGACCCAGGACGGCCGGCGCCGACATTGCACACAGGTCCGCCTGTTGGTTTGCAGCCGTCTTGGCCACAGGATGCATGGTTCTTACTGTCGTATTCGTGGGTGTCCACACGCCCATAGGGCTATAGCGTGCGCTGCGCAGCCGGACAAGGGGGAAATGGATCGGGCGCGGCTCCTTCTGTTCCGCAGGGTGACGTAACCGACCGAGAGCATCTGCCAATTCGATTGATCACCGGGAGCAGCATGTTGCAAAGTCGTGTTGCTCTGCCACCTGCTGGGCTGTATCGTTCCTCTGAAACCCGTCTGATGGAGACACTCCAGTGATTACCATTATAAAAGACGCCAACGTCTATACGATGATCGTCCATTTTGAGATAGAGCCGGCACACCAAAATGATGCTGCCCGAGAATGCCAAGCGTCTGCGGGCCGGGGGGTATGTCACCCTCAACTTCGACTACCGTATCGTTCGAGACAGCAGACAACGCTCTGCGCCGGAACTGTAGGTCAGTGCAAATCCGGTCTGATAGGATCGTTTTCGTGAGGAGGGTGAATAGCGATGTCTCGATTCAATGGTTCCGTATTACTCGTCGGCAGTATTCCGGGCAAGGATGCCCATGACACCATGTCCAGCTGCGCCGAGGGCTTGGGCAGCCTGCTGGGAACCCTGCCCGACGGCGAAACCGGCTTTCGGAGAGGCTGGATCAACTTCTTGGCCGCCAAAACCTACGCCGCGTGTGAGCAGCTGGCGACGGTGGCGCGGCCATTGCCGGTCGATCCCAGCGCACCCGACGAATGGCGCACGGCCGATATGGACTGGATTCCTCGGGGTTTTCAGGATCACTGGCAGTTTAAGATCAAAGACCCGGGGTTGCCGCTGCGTTTTGAGACGCTCGGGTATGCGGACGACGCCAGGCAATCCTACCAGACGTTCTGCTCGCTCCGCGACCGGGGCGTGATTCCTCAGGGCGTACGCTTCCAGGTGTCCCTCCCCTTGACCGAAAGCGGCACCCGCCTCTTCATTGGACATTCTCCCGAATCGTTTCAGCCGCTGTGGGACGCGTACCAGGATGCCATGCGGCGCGAACTCGCCCAGCTCAGCCAGGAGATTCCTCCCGGCGATCTTGCCGTCCAGTGGGATATTGCGGTTGAGGTGGCCTGTATCGAGGCCAACGACCATGATCCCATGATGGGCCTGCCGTGGGACGCACCGGGTGACCCGTTTGACCGATATGGCCAGGCGCTGGCGGACCTGAGTCCGTATATTCACGCGGACGCCCTGCTCGGGCTGCACCTGTGTTATGGCGACCTGGGGCATAAGCACTTCAAGGAGCCTGAAGACTTGGGCGTCGTCGTCCGCATGGCCAATGCCGGCGTCGCCGCGATTCGGCGGCCGGTTGATTTCGTGCATATGCCGGTGCCGAGAAATCGGCACGATGATGCCTACTTTGCGCCGCTGGCCGATCTCTCGATTGGGACCACCAAACTGTTCCTGGGGCTCGTCCATCACACGGATGGCGTCGAGGGTACGCTGCGGCGCTTGGCAACGGCTCAGCAGCACGCCCGCGGCTTTGGCCTTGCCACCGAGTGTGGCTTTGGCCGCCGACCGCCCGAGACGATTCCTGAGCTGATGCGGATTCACCGCGAGGCGGCGACCCGCCTGTGACGGACGGGCCGCCGTGCTCAGCCGCCAGCCGATCCGTATGGCAAATGTCGGGGCAGAGAAGACCGGACACAGTATGGTTTAAGCGGACCATTAGCAGGCGGCGCGCATAGCCCATGCCGCCCATAAGATCTGAACACGGAAAGGAGAGAGCCATGGACGCGGAACAAAAACAAAAACTCGCCGACCTCTGTGCGCAGCAGCACGTGGGGGTACTGACGACTCAGGGTGAGGAGTGGCCGACAGCCCATCTGCAGGCGTTCGGACAGACTGACGATCTCGATCTGATTGTTATCATGTTGGTTGACGCTGAAAAGTATCACAATCTCCTCAAACGCCCGCACGCGGCGGTGGTGATTGACAATAGAGACACGGGCGACGTTTCGACGCTACAAGTCGCCCGAGCCACAATTCAGGGACTGGCGAAAGAAGTCGTTCGGGACAGCGCGGAATGGAACGAGTTGAAAGACAGTTTTCTGAAAAAGAATCCGTTTGAAGAGCCGTTCTTTGGCTACGCTACGCTACGCATGATGCGTATTACGCCGAAGCGTATCTCTTATGCCAATGGCTTGGCGGATACGTTCAAGCTTGCGTTGTAGGAACCGCTCGGGCAAGCCGCAGATCGGA
>JAGWBB010000020.1:0-69356 GCA_021296095.1 Desulfurellaceae bacterium
GGTGGGCCGGGTTGAAAGACGCGGCCGCGCTCTGGGCGACATAGGCGATACGGCTGCCGCGTAGCCTGCGCAGCTCAGTCTCGGCCAGGGAGTGAAGCGCCAAGCCGTCAAAAACGACGGCGCCGTCCGTAATGCGGCAGCCGCTGCGGCTGTAGTACATGGCGGCCAGGCCGAGCGTCGATTTGCCCGCCCCGGACTCGCCGATGATACCCAGCACTTCTCCACGATCAAGCTCGAGGTCGAACCCGTGGAGGATGGGCCGGCTCTGCCCCTGGGCAAAGCCTTCGACCCGCAGCTGGTGGATGCTGAGCAGTCGCTCCGGCATGCTCATCGCCTATCACACCGGCCCCGCCTTTTCACTCGACCGGTCCTCCGACCCCGGCTCAGGGCCGTCGGTCGGGGGCCGCTTCTGTCTGCGCCAGCCAGTCAACGACCAGGTTGACGGCGATTGTCAGCAGCCCAATCGCCGCAGCCGGGAAAAACGGGGCGGCCAGCCCGAACGGCATGGCGCCGGCATTGTCACGAACCATGCTGCCCCAGTCGGCCGTCGGCGGCTGCATGCCCAGACCCAGAAAACTGAGCGAGCTGATGAACAGAAACACAAAGCAGAACCGCAGGCCGAGTTCTGCCAGCAGCGGCCCATACGTATTCGGCACAATCTCGGAACGAACGACCCACCACCAGCCCTCCCCCCGCAGCCTGGCCAGCTCGACAAACTCCACCACCGTCATATCCAGGGCCAGGGCACGCGACAGGCGGAAGACACGGGTGGCGCTCAGCAGGGCGCTGACCAGGACGACGGTCGTCACCGAGGGACTCAACACCGACAGCAGCAGCAGGGCAAAAATCAGGCTGGGCAGCGCCAGCAACACCTCGACCAGCCAGTTGAGCAGGCTATCGACCCAGCCGCCGATCAGAGCGGCTGCCGAGCCGCCGACAACGCCAACACCGAAGGCCAGCAGGGTTGCCACCAGGGCCACGCCGACGGTGTTCCGAGCGCCGTACAGCAGACGCGACAACAGGTCACGGCCGAGCTGGTCGGTCCCCAGCAGCGCCGAGCGACTGGACACCTCCCACACATCGCCGACCACCTCGGTTTCGCCGTAGGGCGCCAGCAGCGGGGCCAGCAGCGCCGCCCCGAGGTAGACGGCGATCAAGCCCAGGCCGAGCCTGGCACTCAGCGGCGCGCGGCCGAATGTCCGTAAAACAGTCATGGCGAACTGGGCTGGCGCAGCCGGGGGTTGCTCAGCAGAGCCAACACATCGGCCGTCAGGTTGAGCACGACGTACACCGAGGCGAAGATCAGGCCGCACGCCCGGACTACCGGCAGGTCACGCTTGGACACCGCGTCGACCAGGAGCTGGCCGAGTCCAGGATAGACGAACACCACCTCGACCACTACCACCCCGACAACCAGGAAGGCCAGGTTCAGGACAACGACGTTGATGATCGGCGAGACGGCGTTGGGCAGCGCGTGGTGGACAATAATCCGGCCCGGAGACAGCCCTTTGAGCCGGGCCATTTCAATATATGGACTGTGCAGCAGGTTCAGAATCGCCGCCCGGGTCAGCCGCATCATGTGGGCGCCGACGACCAGACCGAGGGTCAGGACCGGCAGGCTGAGGGCGGACAGCGTGTCGGCCAGCGCCATGCCGGGAGAGATGATCGACACCGCCGGAAAGACCTGCAAGCGAACCGCAAAGACGACCGTGAGCAGATAGGCGATAAAGAAATCCGGCAGGGAAATCGTGCTCAGGCCGACAATCGACAGCGTTTTATCGATCCACCGGTCGCGATACACCGCAGCCACCAGACCCAGGCTCAGAGCGAGCGGCACCGCGACCAGCGCGGTCAGCGTGGCCAGCAGCACGGTGTTGGCCAGACGCCCGCGGATCAGCTCGGCCACCGGCTGCTGATTGGCCAGCGAGGTACCAAGCTCGCCGCGCACAAGGTCGGCCAGCCAGTCGAGGTAGCGAACGTGCAGGGGCCGGTCCACGCCCAGCTGGCGGCGCAGGGCGGCGACCGTGTCGGGCGTTGCCGACTGGCCCAGCACCGCCTCGGCCACATCGCCCGGCAGCACCTCCAGACCGAGCGACAGGATGAGCGAGATGGCCAACAGGGTCAGCAGGCCGAGGGCCAGCCGCCGGACGATCAGGACGCGCAGACTCATGACCCGCCGGGCTCCCGGGCCCACCACCAGCGCTCGGCACACCGGCCGCCGTCCAGTTCCCGATGGCTGGCCAACTGCCCGAAGCGCAGCCGGCTGTCGGCGGCGCACACGTCCGCAGCAAACAGCGGGATGATAACCCCGCCCTCATCGCGCACAATCGTCTGCATCTCGGCGTACTGCTCGGCGCGTTTGTGCTCGTCGAGTTCGGCCCGGGCGGCTCTCAGCAGGCGATTGAAGCGCGGGTGACGAAAACGCGTGTCGTTCCAGGCTGCGTCCTCGGCATAGGCGGTCGCAAACATCAGCCCTGCGGTCGGCTGGCCGTTCCACGAACACAGGCAAAAGGGCTTTGTGAGCCACACGTTTTTCCAGTATCCGTCGGCCGGCTCGCGGACGATCTGGAGCGTCAGACCTGCTTTTGCGGCGTGCTCCCGATACAGCACGGCCGTATCGACCGCGCCCGGAAACGCGGCGTCTGAGGTGCTCAGCCGCAGGCGTAGGCCATCCAGCCCGGCACGCCGCAGATGGAATCGGGCCCGATCCGGATCGTAGGGTCGCTGGGCCAGCCGGGCGGCAAAATAGGGCTGGCCGCGGCTGATCGGATGGTCGTTGCCGAGGCTGCCATAGCCGCGCAGAATGGTGCGCAGCAGAGCGTCCCGGTCGATGGCGTATTTGAGCGCTAGACGCACATCGGGATTGTCGAATGGGGCGACATCGGTGTGCATGGGCAGGGAGTAGTGCTTGGTGCCGTGGGTTTGCAGTATCTGGATGCCGGGCAGACGGGACAGGAGATGCAGGGTTTTCAGCTCGCAGCGGTTGATAGCATCGACGCGGCCGGTTTGCAGGGCTGCGGTTCGGGCGTTCACATCGGCGATGGCCAGCATTTCCACAGCCTCGAAGTGGGCCCGGTCAGCCTTCCAGTAGTTGGGATTGCGCCGGGTCAGCGAGCGAACGCCGGGCTCGAACTCGACCAGTTGATAGCCACCGGTTCCCACACCGGTCGTGACATCGCCGTCGTGGGGCTGAATCGTCAGGTGGATGTCGGCCAGCACAAACGGAAAATCGGCCTGCCCGTCCCGGAGTTCAAAGACTACCCCGGTCTTGCCGTCGGGACGGAGCTGGAGGATATTGTCCAGCAGAATCTTGACCGGCGACACCGATTGCCTGCCCCGGTGATGGTTGATCGAGGCAACCACATCCGCGGCCTCCAGGGTTTTGCCGTGATGGAACTCAACGCCCCGCCGCAGCCCAAAGCGCCACACCCTGGCATCCGGCGACACGTCCCAGCCGTCGGCCAACTCGGGCCTGGGCCGGCCCTGCTCGTCGATCTCCACCAGAGTATTGCGAAGCTGGCCGAAAGACAGCAGGGTCATGAAGGCGTCCGAGATGCGGGCCGGGTCAAGCGAGTCGCTGGTAAAGCCACCCGAGATCCCCAGCCGCAACAGCCCGCCTTGTTGCGGGCGATTGATCCGCGTCTGGGCCAACAGGCCGGGTGCGGCCGCAGCCAGCCCCAGGCTCGAGGCCAGGAACCGCCGACGGGACAACGGGCGGGGGATGGGTGAGGCGGTCAGCATAGGCGGCGCGTGGACGACGGACGGGTCTCAGCTCGGGGCGTCTTTTGTCGTAGCCGTCACCCGGCTCCGATACAGATGGTCCCGGGCCTGCTTCATAAGCGTTCGTCAGCCTGTGGTCAAGCGGAACAGGCTGGGATCGCAGGCAAGATGTGTTACCGAGATTGACAAGAGACCGGTCCTGTCGTCCAGACCCGGATCGACTGGCCTCGGACGCGGACCCCCGTCAGCGCGGCACACAGCCGAGACAGATAACGGCAATCACGGGTCTGCTCGAGAATGAGCAGCACTCCAGGCCGCTTCTTGAGGAGGCGGGCATAGTGCACCGCCTGGCCGATCGCTTCGTACCATTTATCCGCAAAGTCAGCCTCTACGGCATACGCAGGCAGCACGCAGTCCGCCCGCGTATCGTCCAGCAGGCGGACTTCCAGCTGTCCGTCTTGAGCGGTACACCAGGCGGCGTTGTACTCGTCTTCGGGAGCGGCCCGAAGGGGCGTCCACCAGACGAGGGCATCGGTCGCGGAGCTGCTGTCTGCCAACGGTTCTGCCGTTTCCTGGGCAGAGGACACACACGCGCCCGGTTCTTGTGGCTCTTCGGGCTCCTCATTCAGGACCATCTCAAAATGCTGGCTACCCTCACTCCATTCAAGCAGGGTCGTTTCTCCCGCCGAAGGAAAATCCGGGACCAGACACTGGCCACTTGCCTCGCTCAGAAACTCCTCTCCGGTGGTGGCGACCTCAAACCTGTTCCTGGCAAACTCCACGCCAGCGTCGTAGGCCACCGCGACGTGCTCTCCATCCCCGAGCAGCGCCCAGTTAAAGATGGACACAAAGCTGTTGTTCGTATCCCCACAGGCACGATAAGTATCGTCCCGCTCGCTCCCATACACCATGACAAGCGGATCACCATCGTTGAAGCGGACTGTGATGTCTCCGCTGGCGTCGCACTTCCAGCCCGATATCACACCAATACCCGACAGCTTGGCGTCCGGGCCGGGAATCTCCAGCATCCCGGCCTGCGCCGGGGAAGAGGCCAGGACAAGGCTTGCCAGGCTGATAGTGAGATGGCTTTTCATCGTGACTCCTGTCTGACAGCGTTCGAGGCTGCCCCGCAGTGGAGTATCGTCAACTCCGCCCTGTGTGTCCGCCGTTCCATCGGAGCACACTTCAATCTTGGCCTCACCGGTGTTGTCAAGATTGGTACAGCCAGCTGGCTTGATTTCGGGCCGGCTCTCAGGGCATGCTGGGGCGCCAAGGACTGTGTGGTTCATGCAAGCCGTGCCTTCCCCCCCAGACTCACCGCTCAGACCTTTTGTGGCCCGCACCGGCGTCCTGATTGTTGACGGCGGGCTGGCCACCGAACTCGAAGCGCGGGGCTACCGGCTGGGCGACGGACTGTGGTCGGCCCGTCTGTTGGACACCGCGCCCCTGACCGTCCAACAGGTTCATGCCGACTACCTGGCGGCCGGTGCCGACTGCATTATCACGGCCAGCTATCAGGCCAGCCTGCCCGGCTTTGTGGACCACGGTTACAGTCAAGACCAGGCTGTTGCGCTGCTCCACAGATCGGTCGAGCTGGCCCTGAACGCGCGCGAGGCGTTTTGGGCTCAGGCCGATAATCGGACCGGTCGTCTGCGGCCGCTGGTTGCGGCCAGTGTCGGCCCCTACGGTGCGTACCTGGCCGACGGCTCCGAGTATACTGGCAGCTACGATCTGAGCGAGGACGAGTTGCTCGCCTTTCATCGGCCGCGCTGGCAGCTGTTGGCCGCCAGCCGGGCCGACCTGCTGGCCTGCGAGACCATCCCCAGCGCGCGTGAAGCGCGGGTCCTGGCTCGCCTGCTGATTGAGACGCCCCACGTTGTAGCCTGGGTCAGTTTCAGCTGTCGGGACGGGCAACATATCAGCGACGGCACGCCTCTGGCTGAAGCTATGGCCCCGTTTGTCGGGCTGCCCCAGGTCGTCGCGCTGGGCATCAACTGCACGCCGCTACGTCACGTCCTGCCCCTGACCAGGACGGTTCGGCGGCTGAGCGCCAAACCGCTTATCGTTTATCCCAACTGTGCCGAGAGCCATGACAGGCAGACCCGGCGCTGGGGGGTGCAGGCCCGGCCCGGCGAGTTTGCCAGCGCCGCCCAGACCTGGCAGCGGGCCGGAGCGGTGCTGATCGGCGGCTGTTGCCACACCACACCGGGCCACATTGCGGCGCTGCGGGCCGGCTTGATCCTGGGCAGAGCCGAACCGCGTCCATAGCGTCACGGACAAGGTCCAGGGCCGGCTACTCGAACTGCATCAGCGCAAACGCCTCGTGCGGGACAAGGTTCTGGCGGCCGCCCAGGCTGAGCAGCTCAACCAGAAAGGCGACTTCCACCACCTCTCCCTCCAGCTGCTGAATGAGTCCCAGAGCCGCCCGGGCCGTGCCGCCGGTGGCCAGCAGATCGTCGACCAGCAGAACCCGGCTGCCGGGCGCAAACGCGTCTCTATGGATCTCCAGGCGGTCGGTCCCGTACTCCAACCCATAATCGGCCGCCAGGGTTTCGGCCGGCAGCTTGCCGGACTTGCGTACGACCGTCAGGCCACAGCCCAGGCTGTAAGCCAGCGCGCCGCCGACCAGGAAGCCTCGCGCGTCTATCCCAACGACCGTATCAACCCGGCCTTGATAGCGCTCGGCCAGGCGGTCGATACACGCCCGCCAGGCCGGACCGTTGGCCAGCAGGGGGGTGATATCGCGGAACATAATGCCCGGTTTGGGAAAATCCGGGATGCTGCGGATATGGGCTGTCAGGTCACGCATGGCGGTCTCCGGCACGTCATCGGCTGACGATCTGATGGTTCGGGGGTAAGAGTTTGAGCGGATTGCGGGCTTTATTGTTGCGTCGGATTTCAAAATGCAGATTGGGGCCGGTGGCCCGCCCGGTGTTGCCGACGGCGGCGATCTTCTGGCCCTGTTTCACAAGCTGGCCCTGTTTCACGTAGTGCCGGCTGTTGTGGGCGTAGACCGAGGCGTAGCCGTTGGCGTGTCGCAGAATAATGACCTTCCCGTAACCGCGCAACACCCCGCTGTAGATGACCTCACCGGGAGCGGTGGCCACGATCGGGGTTCCGGCCGGCGCGGCAATATCAATCCCGTCATGAAAGCTGTTATTGCGCGGACCATAGCGAGAGGTCAGGACGCCCTGGGTCGGCCACATAAAACGTCCCACCGCGGCCGGCGGCCGCTTGCGGCCACGCTGCGGCTCCCGAACTGCCGCCCGGCGGGTCGCGGCGCGTCGGCGCGCCGGTGCAGACCTGGAGCGGGCGGTCTTCAGGCTATCGGTCCCGCCGTGCGGGATGCGCAGGCGCTGGCCGACCCGAATCCTATCCGGGTCGGCCAGATTATTCAGACGGGCAATGTCTCGGAAGGGAACGCCGTAGCGCACGCCGATTGCGGACAGGGTTTCCCCCGCCCGAACGGTATGGATCGGCTGTCTGACCCCGCGTGAGCAGGCCGACATGGCCGCACACAACAGTAAGATGAGGCCCAGCCCCAGAGCAATCCGCCTCCGCACCACCACTCCCTCATTCTAGCCATACCACCCCAGCAGCACAAACCCGAGCAGCACCAGGACGGTGAAGACTATTGTCAGGATATTGAAGTATTTGTCAATGAAGACCTTGATGGTCGGCCCGTAATAGTAAATCAGGCCGCTGATGAGAAAAAAGCGGGCCGAACGGCTCACCACCGAGGCCAGTACAAAGCTGGACAGTGACAGCTGGGTCGCTCCCGCCGCAATGGTGAACACCTTGTACGGAATAGGCGTGAAGCCGGCAATAGCGACCGCCCAGCCGCCATGCGCCACAAAGCGCTGCTCGACCTCGGCGTACGCGGCCCGGGCGTTGTACAGCTCGATGATCGGCCGTCCAAGGCCGTCCATCAGCAGCCAGCCAATCAGATAGCCGGCCAGACCACCTGCCACAGAACCGACCGAACAGATCAGCGCGAACCGAAAAGCCGCACCCGGTTTGCCCAGGGCCAGGGCCATCAGCAGGACATCCGGGGGAATGGGAAAGACGGACGACTCGGCAAAAGCCAGCAGTAGCAGGGCCAGCCCGCCGTAACGGTGGTCAGCCCAGCCCAGGACCCAGTCATAAACACGCCGAAGCATGGCCTACAGCAGAGAGACGGCGCGTGTCCGACCCGGTCCGGCCGACACTCAGTCGGCCCGCGACGCGGCGGGCGCCTCGACCGGCGCGGACTCGCCCGCGCGCTTCTTGTCCTTGTACAGTTTGTACTCAATGCTATCGACCAGTGCCTGCCAGCTGGCCTCGATCACATTCGGAGATACTCCGACCGTTCCCCATTTGCTGTGTTCGTCGCCGGATTCGATCAGCACCCGTACGGTCGCCCCGGTTCCGGCGTCTCCGCCCAACACCCGGACCTTGTAGTCGAGCAGCTCCATGGTCTCGAGCTGGGGGTAGAACTGGGTCAGCGCCTTGCGCAGCGCCCGGTCGAGGGCGTTGACCGGCCCGTTGCCCTGGGCTGCGGTATGCTCGACCGCCCCGTCCGGGCCCTCGACCATGATCGTCGCCTCGGACAGCGGGGGCTCGTCCTCCCTGCGCTTCTCGTCAATCACCCGGAAGCCGATCAGGCGGAAGTGGCGGACCTTGCCGTGGAGGGCTTTTTGCATCAGCAGCTCGAACGACGCGTCGGCTCCCTCATACTGAAAGCCGGCGTTTTCGAGCTGTTTGACCTCGCGCAGAATCGTCTTCACCGCCGGATCGGTATTGTCCACATCGAGCCCGAACTGCTTGGCTTTGTAAATCACATTGCTGCGGCCCGACAGGTCGGAGACCAGAACGCGCTGGTGGTTGCCGATCAGTTCGGGGTCGATGTGTTCATAGGTTTCGCGGTTTTTTTGGACCGCAGCGACGTGCAGCCCGCCCTTATGGGCGAAGGCGCTGGCGCCGACGTAGGCTTGACGCTTGTGCGGCTCGATATTAGCCAGCTCGTACACGGTACGGGAAACCGTCGGCAGGGTCTTGAGCTGACTTGGGCTGACACACCCGTAGCCCAGCTTGAGCTGGAGGTTGGGCACGACCGAGCACAAATTGGCGTTGCCGCACCGCTCGCCAAAGCCGTTAATCGTGCCCTGCACCTGGCTGGCTCCGCCTTCCACCCCGGCCAGCGAGTTGGCCACCGCCAGCTCGCAGTCGTTGTGGCAGTGAATGCCCAGCCGGCTGTCCAGTCCGGCGGCCGCCTGGGTCGCCTGGCGAATCTCGTGCGGCATGCTGCCCCCACGCGTATCGCACAAAACCAGCACATCAGCCCCGGCCTGGGCGGCTACCTTCAGACACGCCAAGGCGTAGTCGGGGTTGGCCCGGTAGCCGTCAAAAAAGTGCTCGGCATCAAAAAAGACCTCGTCCACCCGGGTCTTGAGATAGGCGATTGAGTCGCCGATGACCTCGAGGTTGGCCTGGAGCGAAATCCGCAGATCGTCCCGGACGTGTAAATCCCAGGTCTTACCGACAATGGTGACGACCGGGGTCTCGGCTTGCAGCAACAGCCTGATGTTCAGATCATCGGCCGCCGTGATATTGGCCCGACGGGTCGAGCCGAAGGCGGCAACCTTGGCCCGTTTGAGGGAGAGCTTTTTGACCGCGCTGAAAAACTCCTCATCCCGCGGGTTCGAGCCCGGCCAACCGCCCTCGATATAGCCGATGCCGAAATCGTCCAGCTGCTGGGCGATCAACAGCTTATCTTCCAGGGTAAAGGCCACGTCTTCGGACTGGCAGCCGTCACGCAGAGTGGTATCGTACAAGGCTATGCTTGGCATGCTGAACCTCGAAGTGGGTGTCGATGAGGGACGCTTCTACTGGGCCGGAGCAATAAACTCGTCGTGCAGGACGCGGACGGCCAACTCGCGGTATTTGGCCTCAATGACAATGGAAATCTTGATCTCTGAGGTCGAGATCATCTGGATGTTAATCCCCTCGCGGGCCAGGACCTGAAACATGCGGGAGGCGACCCCGGCATGACTACGCATGCCGAGCCCGACGATGGACACCTTGGCGACCTGGGTATCGGACGTTACTCCGCCGGCCCGAATCTCCTCGGCGATGTGTGCAACCCGGCTCAGCGCTTTTTGCACATCGTCCTGGGGCACGGTAAAGGTCAGATCGGTAGAGCCCTCGGCGCTGGCGTTTTGGATGATCATATCGACCACGATATTGTCATCCGCAATCGGGCCAAACAGTTTGGCCGCCAGACCGGGCCGGTCGGGAACCCGCAGCAGGGTGATTTTGGCTTGGTTCAGGTCAGACGTCACGCCTGAGACGATCACGTCCTCCATACTCGGCTCCTCTTCAACCAGAAATGTTCCGGTGTCGGGCGCAAAGCTCGACCGGACATGGACCGCCACGTGGTGGCGTTTGGCAAATTCGACGGATCGAATCTGCAAGACTTTTGCCCCCAGGCTGGCCAACTCCAGCATCTCGTCGTAGGAGATGCGCTGCATTTTTCGGGCCCTGGGGCAGATGCGCGGGTCGGCCGTATAGACGCCGTCCACGTCGGTATAGATCTCACACACGTCGGCCCGGGTCACGGCCGCAATAGCCACCGCCGAGGTGTCCGAGCCGCCCCGGCCCAGGGTGGTGATATTGTCGTCGGCGTCAACGCCCTGAAAGCCGGCCACCACCACAATGGCGCCGTCATTGAGCGCGCTGGTCAGGCGGTCGGTGGCGATGCGCTGGATCCGCGCCCGGCCAAAGGCGCTATCGGTGGTGATTTCGACCTGATGGCCGAGCAGGGGTTGGGTCGGGTAGCCCATGTCCTTGAGGGTCATGGACAGCAGGGCGACGGTGACCTGTTCTCCGGTCGAAACCAGCAGATCGCTGGCCTGGGCGTCGGGTCGGTCGGTCACCTGCCTGGCCAAGCCTAACAGCCGGTCGGTTTCGCCACTCATGGCCGACACCACAACCGCGACCTGATGGCCGGCGTCACGGGTTTCGGCGATTCGCCGGGCGACCGCTTTAATCCGCTCGGACGACCCGACCGATGTGCCGCCGTATTTCTGAACAATAAGCATAGGGCATGTCTTCAGCAGGAAAGGTGTTCGCCAAGTTGACGTATCACGCCTTGGTAGGGCCCGCCATACGCCGTCAGCGTAATGACCCGGGCATCGGCAGGACCAAAGCGTATGGATACCAACAGATACTCCTCAAGCAGACCGGCCGGCAGAAACCGGAACCATTCGACGGCACTCACTCCCCGGCCGGACAGATACTCCTCAAGCCCCAACTCCTCCATATCCTCAGCCCCAAGGCCCTCCAGACGGTACAGGTCGATATGGAACAGCGCAGCCCCCTGCCTATAATGCTCAGCGATAAGAGTAAAGGTGGGGCTGGTGATCTCCTCGCCATCAAGTCCCAAGCCGACGGCCAGGCCCTTCACAAAACAGGTTTTACCGGCCCCCAGGTCACCATCGAGGCCGACCACGGCGCCGAGCCACAGGCGCCGCCCGACCTCCCGGCCGAGCGCCCGGGTCTGTTCGGGGCTGCACGTCCGTACGGTCAGGCTGGCATTCATGGCCGAGGCGCGGGCCGGGCGGAGGCTGACAGCGAGCGGAGCGAGCGCGGCAGCCGGTCGATAACATCGCGGGCCAGGATCCCGGCCGGTCCGATCTCCCGGGCGGCCAGGTCACCCGCGCTGCCATGTATGAAGACGCCCAGCTGACACGCCTCGGCGGGTTGATAGCCCTGGGCCAGCAGGCCGCCAATAATCCCGGCCAAGACATCGCCCATCCCCCCGCTGGCCATCCCGGGATTGCCGGTCGGGTTGATCCAGGCCCAGCCGTCGGGAGCGGCAATGACCGTCCGGGCGCCTTTGAGAACGACATGACACCGAAAGGAGGTGGCAAAGTCGCGGGCACACTCAAGACGGCTGGCCTGGACCTCGGCCGAGCTGGAGTTGGTCAGCCTTGCCATTTCGCCCGGATGCGGGGTCAGCACGACCGGCTGCGACGCGTCCCGCAGCATGGCGGGCTGGCTGGCCACGCAGTTCAGGCCGTCGGCGTCGATCAGGAGCGGCAGCTCAGTATTCTTGAGCAGCCAGCGGGTCAGCTTCAGCGTGTCGGCCGATACGCCAATACCCGGCCCGAAGGCGACCGCGGTCCGGGCCTGGAGCGCCTCACGCAGCGCACCGGCCGCCATCCGCAGGCTGCCATCGGCGCGTTCGGGCAGGCCAAGCGTCATGGCTTCGAGCACCGCCGCAGAAAAGACCGGAACGAGGGACTCAGGCCCGGCCAGGGTCACCAGACCGGTTCCGGTCCGCAGACCGGCCGAGGCGGCCAACAGCGCGGCACCGCTCTTGCCCCGGGCGCCGGCTAAAACCAGCAGGTGCCCGAAGCTGCCCTTGTGTGAGTCGGGCTGACGAGCCTGAACAAACCGCCGCACCGTTTCGGGACTCAGCAGCTCCACGGTCGGCCGGACTGTGGCCAGCGCTTCAGGCGCGGTTCCGATATCAACGACCACCAGACGGCCGGCATAGTCCAACCCGGGGTACTGGCTCAGACCGAGCTTGGGATAGCCGAAGGTGACGGTCAGTCGGGCCCGCACCGCGTCCCCCAGGGGCTGTCCCCGGTCGGCATCCAAGCCGGACGGAATATCGACCGCGACCACCGGCCGGCCACTGCCGTTGACCAGTGCGATCAGTCCGGCGGCCAGGCCCCGGACTGGCGCGTTAAGTCCGGTCCCCAGCAGGGCATCAACGACCAGACCACAGCTGCGGAGCTTGTCCTCGACCAGCGGCAGCTGATCCGGCCGGGTCACTTCGGTGATGCGTCCTCGGCCGCGCACAAAGGCCGACAGCGCGCGGCGCGCATCGCCACCTACGTCCGCCCGTTTTGCCGCCAGGACGACCTCGCAGGTCAGATCGCGTTGTCTGAGCAGGCGAGCCATGACAAAGCCATCACCGCCGTTGTTGCCCTTGCCGGCCAGCACCAGCACGCGAGCCTTCCGGGTGTCGCTCAGGAGTTGCGGAAACGCCTCCAGCAGGTGAGTCGTGGCCCCAGCTCCGGCCCGTTCCATGAGAACCCGACCCGGTGTGCCGTAGCGCTCGATGGTGAGCCGGTCGAGCTCCCGCATCTGTTGGCCCGTCACCAGATACGTCACGGCTCTTGCTCCGATTCGCCCAGATGGGTGCGCACCGCGTCGGCCACCTCCTCGCCGTAGCCGCGTACCCGGTCGGCGTCGGCGCCTTCAACCATGACTCTGACCAGGGGTTCGGTGCCGGAGTAGCGCACCAGCAGGCGGCCGGAATCGCCCAGCGCCTCGCTCACCCGCCGAATGGCCAGGGCGATAGGTTCGACGCTGGCCAGATCGCGCCGCTCCCGGACTCTGACATTGATGAGGTGTTGGGGGTAACGCGTCATCACCCGCTTGAGTCCGGACAGCGGCTGTTGGCGCTGAATCATGATGGCCAAGACCGACAAAAAGGTAATCAGCCCGTCCCCGGTCGTACCGGTGTCCAGGAAGACCACATGTCCGGACTGCTCTCCGCCCAGCACATAACCACCCCGTCGCATCGCTTCGACCACATAGCGGTCGCCAACCGGGGTGCGGACCAGCTGTCCACCCATCCGGCGTAGCGCCGCCTCAAGGCCGAGGTTGCTCATCACGGTGGCTACCAGGGTCTTGTGTGGCAGGCTGTCGGTCCGCAGTTTTTCCTCGGCCGCAATCGCCAAAATGGCGTCGCCATCAACGACCTCGGCGGTCTCATCAACCAGGATGGCCCGGTCGGCGTCGCCGTCGAGGGCCAGCCCGATGTCCGCCCCGGTCTCGCGGACCAGGCGTTGTACGTGGTGCGGGTGGAGCGCTCCGCAGTCGGCGTTGATATTCTCTCCGTTCGGCTCAACCCCAACCGCAGTCACCTGCGCGCCCAACTCGGTCAGGACTTCGGGAGCTACTCGGTAGCCCGCGCCGTTGGCGCAGTCGATGACGACTTTGATCCCGTCTAGGGTCAGTTCACGCGGAAAGGCGGTCTTGGCAAAGACGTTGTAGCGGCCCAGGGCGTCATCCACCCGGGTGGCTTTGCCGATGGCGGTTGCGGTGGGTCGCAAATGGTCGATCTTGCCGTCCATGACCAGCGCCTCAAGGCGGTCTTCCAGACTGTCGGGTAGCTTGAACCCGTCCCGCGAGAAAATCTTGACCCCGTTGTCCTGGAACGGGTTGTGCGAGGCGGAGATCACGACGCCGGCATTCGCCCGCTGGCTGCGGGTCAGAAAGGCAATCCCGGGAGTCGGCAGAGGCCCGACCAGGAGCACGTCGGCACCCATCGAACAGATGCCGGAGGCCAGGGCGGTCTCAAGCATATAGCCCGACAAACGGGTGTCCTTGCCGATCAGAATCCTGTGCCGGCCCGGCACGTCGCGAAACACATAGGCCAGAGCCCGGCCGAGCCGCAGCGCCGTTTCAGCCGTCATGGGCTCGATATTGGCGACGCCCCGAATGCCGTCGGTGCCAAACAAGCGTTCCCCGGTATGCGCATCGCCCTGCCCGTTGCCCCTGTCCGTCATACGCCGTATCCCTCTCGCCCGTGCGGCTGCGACGCGCCTAGTGTCCGTCCGCAGTCCCGACGGATTCCGCTTGTGACTCCTGGTCTTCCACATCCGACTGAACGGCCGGTATGTCGATCAGGGTCAGAGACACCTCGTGCGGCTCTTGGGAGACAATCTCCACCCCCGGCGGCACCAGCACCGTGACGACAACCGGCGCCGTCCCCGGCTCGTGACTGGCCGCATCCACAAACACCTCCTCCTCGGTCAGCTGTAGCTGTTCCAGCACCCGCCTGGGGCCGGACACGACAACATCGACCGTGGCGGGATCGAGGCTGGAGGCCAAGTCCGTATTGCGCACGGTCAGCGCGATCTGTTGGAAGGCACGCGAGAGTATCACGTCCTGCACGTCGACCCGGACGCGCACCTGTTGCAGATTGTAGGACAGCAGACCGTCCTGGGGCCGCATCAAATCAAGATCGAGCGTCGTCGATTGGGTCAGCCGACTCAGCTGCAAGGGCTCGGTCAGCACAAACTGCAGACGGGCGACAGCCGGCGCCGGACCGGTGACCTCGACGGTATCGGGCACTAGCTCCATCTCGCCGACCCGGTAGTCCGGGGGCGGCTCGTCGTGCACGTCAAGATGGACCGGCAAGGTGCGCGTCTCAATCCGAGCAATATCGAGGTTGACCTGAGACGGACTGATCCGCACCAACTGCACTCCGCGCGGCAGGCTGAGCCGCTCGGACCCGATCCGGAAAGACGAGCGTCCGGGACGCATCCCGGCCAGGTCCAGCACGACTTTTTGCTGGTCAAGCAAGCCCAGCAGGGTGCGCGGTCCAAGGACCTGAACATCGACCGAATCGACCTGTGCGCCGGTCACGACCAGGTGGGGCGGCAGGTTGCGCCATTCGAGCGGAAAGGTCAACGACTTTTCGGTGTCCCGCTCTCCGGCGTTCACCATCAGCCACAGTCCGGCGGCAAAGACCACGGAGAACCCTTTCATAAAGAGATTCCGAAAGATGAGCCGCCAGGCGATATGCAAGCCGTGCTTAAGCATGGACAAAAAACTGCTGGAGCGAGGCACGCAGCGTGCCGACATCCAGGTTGCGCTCAATCCGCCCTTCCCGCACCAGGGAGACAGCCCCTTCCTCTTCCGACACCACAACAACAAGCGCATCGGTCTCCTCGGTCAGCCCGATTGCCGCCCGGTGACGTGTACCGAGGTGTCTGTCTACTCCGGGATTGGCAGTCAGCGGCAAGAAACATCCTGCTGCGCTTATCCGCCCGGCCTGGATGACAACCGCACCATCATGAATCGGCGAGGCGGGCAGAAAAATACTCTCCAGCATTTCTCTGCCCACCCGAGCATCAAGCGGGGTGCCGAACCGGATGTAATCGTTAAGCCCAACAGTCCGCTCGAGGACGATCAGCGCCCCGACTCGTTTTGCGGCCAAGGACACTGCCGCCTGACTGACCTCTTCGACAACCGAGGCATACGCGGTTCGCACGCGAACGCCGAGCAGCGAGCCACGCCCCATCTCGGTCAAGGCCCGGCGGATATCGTTCTGAAACAGCACGACAATCACCAGCAGGATCGAGCCGAGGAAGTTATCCAGCATCCAGTTCAGGGTGTACAACTCCAAGAGCTGAGAGCCGAGGTAGGCCAGAAACAGGAGGACGAGACCGACCAGCATCTGCACCGCCCGGGTGCCGCGGATCAGATGGAGGATCCAGTACACCCCACAGGCGATGAGGACGACATCAAGCAGGTCTTGCCAGCGCAGTTGAACGAAGAGATCGGCCATGGAGCTTAGGCTACCGCCCCCGCACCAATCAGAGCGACCATCCGCCCGGACAGGGGCGGTGCCTGTACGACGGCGTCGGGGCGTCTCCTGAGGACACCCCTCGAACACCGGTGGCCGGGACAGGCGGCGGGTGGCATTGGTGGCCTCACTTTTCGGACTAGGCTCCGGCCGGTGCCGGGGAATCCTTCATCCCGTCCGGCTCTTTGCCAAACAGCTTAATCATCTCGGCAATCTCGGCCCCGTCAAGGACTTCCTTCTCCAGAAGGTGCTCGGCCATCTTGTGCAAGACCTCGATATTGGTCTGCAACAGCGCCTTGGCCCGTTCATAAGCGTGCATGATGATCTGACGCACCTCGGTATCAATCTCAATCGCCGTCTGCTCAGAATATTCTTTCATCTGGGTGAAATCGCGGCCCAGAAAAATCTGCTCATCCTTTTTGCCGAACGTCATCGGCCCCAGCTTCTCACTCATGCCCCACTCACACACCATACGCCGGGCCAGGTCGGTCGCTTTCTCAATATCGTCGCCCGCGCCGGTCGTGGTATGGCCGAGCACAATCTCTTCCGCCACCCGACCGCCAAACATGACCGCCAGCCGCTTGAGCACATAGTCTTTGGAGAAGGTATGCCGGTCGTCGACCGGGACTTGCTGGGTCACTCCCAGCGCCATGCCGCGCGGGATGATCGAGACCTTGTGGACCGGATCGGTGCCGGGGGTGAGTCCGGCGACGAGCGCATGGCCAGCCTCGTGGTAGGCGGTGTTGCGTTTCTCTTCGGACGTCAGGATCAGGCTGCGCCGCTCAGCTCCCATCAAGACTTTGTCTTTGGACAGCTCAAAGTCTTCCATGCCGACTTTTTCTTTGTTCTGGCGGGCGGCCAGCAGGGCGGCCTCGTTCACCAGGTTCTCAAGATCGGCCCCGGAGAAACCCGGCGTTGCCCGGGCCAGGGTTTCGACATCAACACTCTCGTCGGTTGGAACCCGGCGGCTGTGGACGCGCAGGATCTCTTCACGGCCACGGACATCCGGGTGGGGCACGACCACCCGCCGATCAAACCGTCCCGGCCGCAGCAGGGCCGGATCGAGCACGTCGGGCCGGTTGGTGGCGGCAATGAGGATCACCCCCTCATTGGCCTCGAACCCGTCCATCTCGACCAGGAGCTGATTGAGCGTCTGCTCGCGTTCGTCGTGGCCGCCGCCCAGTCCCGCCCCGCGGTGGCGACCGACCGCGTCAATCTCGTCGATAAAGATCAGGCACGGCGCCTGTTTCTTGCCCTGGATGAACAGGTCGCGGACGCGCGACGCGCCGACGCCGACAAACATCTCGACAAAGTCGGAGCCGCTGATGGAAAAGAACGGCACCCCGGCCTCGCCGGCAATCGCCCGGGCCAGCAGGGTTTTCCCGGTTCCCGGCGCGCCAACCAGCAACACGCCCTTGGGAATCCGACCGCCCAGGCGGGTGAACTTTTTGGGGTCTTTCAGGAAGGCGATGATCTCTTCCAGCTCCTGCTTGGCCTCCTCAATGCCCGCGACATCACTAAAAGTCACCGTCTGCTGATTTTCGGTCAGCACCTTGGCGCGGCTCTTGCCAAACGACATGGCCTTGCCCCCGCCCATCTGCATCTGGCGCATGAAGAACACCCAGACGCCGATCAGGAGCAGCATCGGGAACCACTGGACCAGAACCGCCACATACCACGGATCGCTGTCCTCGGGCCGGGCGCTCACTCGCACGCCCTGCTCGCGCAGGGTGTGCATCAGCTCGGGATCGTCCGGCGCAAAGGTGGTAAAGCGGCTGTCGTCGCTGAAGCGGCCGTGGATCGTCTGTCCCTGTATGGTGACCTCGGAGACTTCCCCGCGTTGGAGAGCGGCAAAGAAATCGCTGAACGCTACCTCGGGTTTTGGGGACTGCTGGCGGCTGAATACGTTAAACAGCAGGAGAATCATGAGTCCCAACACCAGCCATAAAGCGAGATTGTGTGAAACTTTGTTCACTCCTTAAAGCCCCCTTCCGTTACCTGCGGCCAGCCTAACATAGTTCTACTTTCTCCGGCAATGGGCTGACCACGCACTGGCATACCGCACGCGTCGTCGTCGTCACCAGTCCGACCTTGCCCCGGACGTGGCCAGGCACCCAGGCCACCTCGACATCGTTGTCCGCCACAACGACCAGGGGAAAGACTGGGCGCAGACGGCGCGGCAGCTTGGCATCACTGAATACATCGTAAACTTTCTTTCGGCCAGCCATGCCCAGGGGAGCAATCCGGTCTCCGGGACGTGCGCTCCGGATCTGGAGTCCTGAGGCCACCAGCCTGGCGTCAAACACGGTCCGCCACGGGTCAACCGTTCGTGCCTGGGCCGGAGCAGCCTGCCACGCGATCGGCGCACCCAGCCGACACCGCCAGCCGCTACCGGGAATGTGGAGGACGGCGGGCAGCCTCAGCTCTTGTCCGCAGGCGATGGGGTAGGCGTAGGGTTGGGTGATGAGTCGCTTTGGCTCAGCGATCAGACAGCCGTGCTCGACCCGGACCTGGAGGCTGCCGGGCAGTTCAACAGTCCCCCGGATCCGGCCCTCAGCCAGGACGCAGACCTGTTCGAGGTGGCGAAAGCCCAGTTCGCGGTCGGGATCGGCGCGTTCGAGCCACTGGCGCACGATACGCACCCGTAGGGCTGCGGGCTCCGCCGCCCAGGCGTGCAGGCACAGGCCGGGCTTACCGTCCCGCTCCTGCTCGACGCGCTCCCGCGCTCCCGTTGTCGCGGCTTCGAGCCAGTCCTCCTCTGCGCGCAGAGTGTCGGCCAGATGAACCAGATGACGAGCGATACGGGGCGAGAACTCGGTCGCCAGCAGGGGCAGCAGACGGTGCCGAATGCGGTTGCGGGCATAGCTCAGGTCGGCGTTGCTGGGATCGGTCACAGACGACAGCCTGCGCTCGGCCAGATACGCCAGGACTTCCTGCCGCGTACAGTCCAGCAGCGGACGGATGAGCCGCTTATCCCCCCGCGTTCCGATCATACGGCTCGGCGGCATACCGCTCAGGCCACGCCGGGCACTGCCCCGCAAGAGCCGAAACAACACGGTTTCGGCCTGGTCGTCCCGGGTATGGGCCAGAGCCAGATAGTCCAGCCCCTCCCGCTCCATTGCCACGCCAAAAAACCGATAGCGCTCGGCGCGCGCCCAGGCTTCGAGGCCATGTGGGGGGGAGGAGTCCAGTTTCTTGACCACACAGGGCAGCTGCCAGCGCCGACACAGCCGCTCGACGTGACGCTGTTCACGCTCGGCTTCCGGCCGCAGCCCATGGTTGACGTGGAGCACGCTGAGGGACAGTCGGGTGCTCTCCGGTTGGGCCAGCAGGGCGCTCAACAGGGCCACCGAGTCCGGGCCACCTGACACCCCGACTCCAATACGGATGGGGCGGTCACCCGGACCAGCATCTCCTTGGGAGGAAAAAAACCGCGCCAGAGCGGTTTTGACCTTGCGTTCGAGCGGAGAAAAACGCAAGCGATTTTTCACATCCAGACTCCAGGAATGCACCCTTCCATACACCAAGCCTGGAGCGGTCGGCAAGGTCCTTGTGCCACGGCGAGAAGCTTGGCATGATGCCGAGCTGTGCGGCACCGCGTATTGGCATATCTTCGGTGGGTTCTGTTTGTCGGCTGCCTGCTTGGACCCGGCTCCGCTTCGGCAACCGACCTCCCCACCTGGAATCGGTCGCTCCCACCGGGCTTGGCGGAGCTGCTCCACGAACTCCACCAAAAGTATGGCCCCGATACGATTGCCCTCTTAGGCCGCCTGCTCGATACCGCCAGACGTAGCGGCGGTCTGCTCACCGCATCGGTGGAAGTGGTTGGCATTGAAACCCGGCAAGAACAGACCTTCCTGACTTTTCGGGTGCAGACCGGCCTGATCTATAACTCTCAAGTGCTGAACCCAACCGACCGGCTGGTGGACCTGTGGACCAAGATCGTGGCGCAGTCGTTCTTGGCCTTTGAGACCCTGGAATTTCCGGCCGACGGCGTGATGCTGGCCCTCCACTACCACTCCCGACCCTACGCCAACCTTGAGCAGCTGAACGCGGCGCTCGACGATCCCGATCAGGCGGGCGAAGCCGGAGAGGTCAAGTTCTATTTCCCGACAGAACCCCTGCACGCCTTTCTGAACAAAGAACTCTCGGCTCAGGAGCTGCTGGCCCAAGCCACCATTCTTGCCAACGGAGTCCCGGTCAGCCTCCAGCTTCCCCCCGCCCCAAAGAGCCAGACCTAGGCGGCCTGATCCCCGGACCCCAAGGGCTGCTCACCGAACGGGCGCGATACCATACTGCCGGAGCGTGTCCTCCACAGTCGGCCGACCGAGCCGAATACGATCGTCGTTCAACAGGTAGGAGAAGATGTAGCCCAGGCCAAGCATCAGGATCCCGATCAAAAAGCAATAGATCACGGCCCGGTCGGGATAGCTGTCCTTCAGATAACCCACGTACAGGGGACCGAAAATCCCTGCTGCGGCCCAGGCCGTCAGAATCGCTCCGTAGATGGTGGACATCTTCTTCATGCCAAAGACATCGAGGACAAAAGAGGGCATGGTGGCAAAGCCGCCTCCGAAGCATAACAGGACGTAACACACGAGCGCGGAAAAGACCCAGGGGTTCCGCTCGGTCATCAGAATACCGAAGACGATCATCTGACTGAGGAGCAGAATTCTAAAGACCCGAACGCGGCCGATCCGGTCCGAGAGCAGGCCCCAGAATAGCCGCCCCACTCCGTTGCACAGCGAACTGACGGCGATCAGGGTCGCCCCATACTCGGCCAGCGTTGCCGGCTCCACCGAGGGGTCGGCCAGTCCCCACACTTCCTGCAGGAGTTGCGATTGAAAGCTGATGACGGAGATGCCCGCCGCGATATTGAAAAAAAAGACGATCCACATGAAGACGAACTCGGAAGACCGCAGATAGGGCGCAACCGAGTCACTCGATTCCGTCGCATTCCGAGGACTTGGGGCAACAGGTTCACCCCCGGCCGGAGGATCGCTCAAGGCCAGGCTGGAAGGCAGCAGGATACACGCAAAAACAACTCCGAGCCACAAGAAGATCAGGGCCAGGTCTCCCCCGGTTCGCAGAACCAGAAAGGGCGCCAGTCCCTTGCTCAAAATAAACGCCCCCACACCGAAGCCCATCACCACGGTACCGGTCACCAAGCCCTTGTAGTCCGGAAACCACTTGGCTGCGGTGGCGACTGGCGTTACGTAGCCAAGCCCGATTCCCACCCCACCAATAACGCCATAGCCGAGGTAGAACAGCCCAATAGAGTCCAGATGCAGGGCCAGACTGGCCACAAGATAGCCACCCGAAAACAGGGCGCTGCCGACCAGCGCCAAGCGGCGCGGCCCGAACCGCGGCAGGGCGGCGCCCGCCCAGGCCGCAGCGGTGCCTAGCGAAAAAATCGCGATACTGAAAGCCCAGGCTGTTTCCGTGAACGACCAGCCAAGCTGTCTGACGAGGAGAGTCTGAAAGAAACTCCAGGCATACACCGTCCCAAAGCACAGCTGCAGGACGACGCAAAACAGGGCGATGATCGAGCGCGGGAGCCGCGCCTGTGGTTTCGCCATTCTCACTCCATCGCCTCTCGCAATTTCCCCGTGCGCTCCACCCCGCGCGGCGCGCCGTCGGAACTCCCGTGCGGACAGCGCTACCTCTCGCTTCCGGACGGCGCGGCCCGCCCCTCGCCCTCGACACCGGTGCGGTCCGCCAAGCC
This sequence comes from Desulfurellaceae bacterium, assembly GCA_021296095.1. Taxonomy (NCBI): domain Bacteria; kingdom Pseudomonadati; phylum Campylobacterota; class Desulfurellia; order Desulfurellales; family Desulfurellaceae; species Desulfurellaceae bacterium. The sequence goes on from JAGWBB010000020.1 coordinate 21,816, forward strand.
TTCGCTTCCGGGCGGTGCCGACTGCCCTCCTTCGGCATCCCGGCCCTGGGCAAAATAGAGGAACAGGCGGGCCAGTTGGCCGACCTCGTCGTTTCGTCCCAGCAGCTCGTCGTCCGCCGCTCCCACGCCATCCCGGCCACGCGCCAGCTCCACCGCATAAGCCAGCAGGTCGCCCAGCGGCTTGGCCGCCAGGTTGACGAACCAGATGGCAGAAAAGACGCCAACAACCAGGATGATCGAGATCAGATACACCTGGCGCCCGATCGCTCTTTGAATTTTCAGTGCAATCAGACCCGTGTCCATGCCGACATGAACGGTGCCCGCAACGCCGGCCAGAATCGGGCTGCCGACTTCCACGAAATCTCCCATGCCGGGCAGATTGCGTTCCACGGTCTCGGTACGCGTCGCGTCTCCGAGCCGAATCTCTTCGGGAATGCCGGGAACAAACGTGTGGGCCAGCAACTCGCCTGTTTCGTCCGTGATGTAGATATAGCGGATGCTCTGAATTTCGACGAACTGGTCGATGAGCGATTGCAGGGCCGCCAGATCCCGATTCAAGAGAATGTCCACGCTCGAATCGGCGATGGTCTTGGCAATGTTCTTGCTGTTGCTCTCGTACTCCTCCGACAAATGTGTATCGACCGTGTAGACACACAGAATGGAGGTTGACAGGCTGATCGCCCCAAACAGAAAAAACACGCCGAACAGCGTTTTCTGAAAAAGTTTGTGGACCTTCATGTTATGAAAATCTGGCTTCCCAATTATCCAGCGTCACAAACCGGCCCTCAGCGACAACGGTATAGTAGACTTGCTGGAGACCTTGACGACGCTCGGGACCGAAGGAAACCGGCTCACCAATGCCGAGATCGAAATCCCGGACGCTGAACACCGCCTTCTCGAGACGGCCGCGTGCCGGGTCGTCGCCAAGCCGGCGCAGCACTTCTACCATCAGCTTGGCGTTGAGGAACCCCTCGAGGCTGACGAAGCTGTGGGCAAAGGGCGTGTAGGCTTCCTTCAATAGTGCCGTGGGGGGCTGCGGATCGTAGCGTTGCATCAATGCACGATATTCTCTGACGGCCGGTATGGCGGTTTCTTCATAACTCGGCACCACCTGAGAATTGACCAGCAGTCGCGTATACGGATCGCTGTCGCCACCCATCTCGGTCAGGAGTTTCAACAGGTTTTCGCTACCGACAAAGGACAGGTTGGCAATCGGCACCCGCAGCCCGAGGTCTACCGCATCACGCACGAAGGCCGCGCAGGCCGCATACGAGCCGATACAGATCACCGCCTGGGGCTCGGACGCCTTCAATATTTCGACCTGCTTGCGCATGCTGGCGGTGAACTTTTCGCCCCGGCGGTAGGTCGCCTCGCCGACAATCCGTTCCCCGTACTGCTGGAGGGCACGTCTGACCCCAGCCCAGCCGCTCCGTCCATAGGCGTCGGCCTGGTAGAACACGGCAAGGCGTCTGCGCTTGATGCGCACGAAATTGTCGACCAGACCGGCGGTTTCCTGGCGATAGGAGGCGCGCAGATTAAAGGCGAAGTCGCCATACGGCGGCTCCCGCTGCGGCTGCGCTCCGGTAAAGGGGAAGAACAAAAAGATATTCCGGTCCTGGAACTTCTTGAGCATGGGCAGGACACGGGTCACCGTTGGCGTGCCAACGTAACCGAACAGCAGAAACACCTGGTCTTGTAGCATCAGCTGCATGGTGTTCCTGACCGACGGGTCGGGTTGGTAGCCGTCGTCATACGTTTTGAGCGTCACCTTGCGGCCGGCCACGCCCCCGTGCCGGTTGACATGCGTGAAGTAGGCGCTGGCCCCTCGCCACAGCTCGATGCCCAGCCCCCGGGAGGGACCGGAGAATGCCGCCGACACCCCGAGAATGATCTCGGTGTCGGTCAGACCGGACGCCGTCCGTTGATCCGACGGGTTTGCCTGCGGCGCAGACTGGTCGGCAATTGCCTCCAGGGGTTTCAACCACGGCATGACCAGACAGCAGCGCAAACCGGAACGGAGTAACGCTCTCCGTGTCAGTGCGCTCATATCCCCACCTCTCGCTTCGACGGCAGACAGCCCGATTTTTCCTCTACAGCGTGCAGGCAAAGGCGGGGCAGCATGCCGGACGAATCTCCCTCTCTCCAGCCGCGTTTGGGCTATACCGCCTGTATCAAGGCCGCGTGACCCACTCGGAGAAGAGTGCTCTGGACGAGCCCGTGAGCGAGTGTCGTTCCATTGGCGCGACGCGGCTCAAGACAGTCCCGACGGTTCGAGCGACACGACCGGGAAGCGAGGCAGTCTCCGCCCGGAGCCGATGACGCGCGACTGTTCAGCCCGTCGGCTCCCCAGCGCCCTAGTCTGGATTTCCGGTCAGAAACACCGCAGCGGCCGATATCGCAGTCAGCACCACCGCAGCCCCGGCAACGATCTGCATAAAGATGGCGAGGGGATCCATGGCTTTTCTCCTTGGCTGAGGCTGGAACTCCAGCGGGTGTTGATACACGGCGTAGGCGTAGCGACGGGCAGAATCGAACTGCCGACCTAGGGATTATGAGACCCTCGCTCTAGCCTACTGAGCTACGTCGCCACGGCGTCCCTAGCGGGACAACTCGGGATATTAGCCGACAAGACCCCGGCTCGGCAAGCCCGTCCTATCCGCCCCTCGACCACTGCCGGCCGACGTCAACGACTCGCACCTGCCGGCTGCCCTTTGCCACCTGGTACACGGTCTTGGCGGTCCATTCGAGGCACGACAAACGCCCCCCATACACCAGACCCGTATCGATTCCGACCTTGTAGGGCAGGTGGAACCGCAGCTCAGGCTGGGGCGTATGCCCGTAAACGACCGTATACGGGAGGGAATGGGGCGTATCGATGAACTCGTGGCGAATCCACAGCAGGTGTTCGACCCCTTGGTCTGCGAGCGGACGTTGGGGATCAATACCGGCGTGGACGCACAAAATATCTTGACCGAGATCGTGGTCGGGCTCCCGACCGGAAAAGGACAGGCCTAAGCCACGCAGAAAGGCGATATGCGTCTCGGGGATACGCGCGGGCAGAGCGTCGACATCGGGCCAGCAGCCGTAGCTGTCCAGAGTTTGAATCCCGCCATTCATCAGAAACGCCTCGCCGTAGCCTCCCCCGTAGCCGAGAAAGTCGAGGAACATATCCTCATGGTTGCCCCTGAGGAAGGTCAGCCCACACTCCTGATCGGCCCGCAGAGCCAGCAGCAGGTCAATCACCTCACGCGCTCCGGGGCCACGGTCGATATAGTCGCCCAAAAAGACGAGATGATCTTTGGCCTCGAGGCCTAAGGCGCTCAGCAGAGCCTCCAGCTCGGCCGGGCAGGCGTGGATGTCGCCGACGATGAACAAACGCGCCATGTCTCTCAGCCTGCGCTCGGGCTAACGGCCGGAGTAGCGGGGCTCCCGTTTCTCCAAAAAGGCGCTCAGCCCTTCCCGAAAGTCGGATGTACGGACCATCTTGCGCTGCTCGGCCATCTCGTAGCTCAACACCTCATCCAGACTGCTCTCCAAAGCGTGGTGGAGTGAGGCCTTGATTGCGGCCAGAGCCAGCGGAGCTTGTCGGGCCATCTTTTCGGCGTACTCGGCGCTGCACGCGTGGAAGGCGTCGTGGGGGACGACCCGATTCACCAGGCCCATGCGCTCGGCCTGTTCGGCATCGACCGCCTCCCCGGTCAGCGCCACCTCCACGCCCTTCAGGCCCGCCAGGCGGGGCAGCAGATAGCTGGCCCCACCGTCGATGGTCAGGGCACGTTGGACGAAGATGAGGGAAAAGCGCGCCTTCGAGGAAGCGAGGCGCACGTCGCAGGCCAGGGCCAGGGAGCAGCCAAACCCGGCCGCTACCCCGTCAACGGCCGCAATGACCGGCTTGGGCAGGTTCCAAATCGCACGGATCACGCCGTTAAAGCCGTCTTCCATCACGTCACCCGGCGGCCTGCCCTCAGACCGTCCGGCCCACAGATCGGCGCCCGAACAGAAGGCTCCACCCGCTCCGGTCAGCACCAGGACCCGACTGTCAGGATCGCGAGCCGCCTCGCCAAGGGCATCCTTGAGACTGAAAATCGTCTCGCTATCCAGGGCGTTGCGCCGTTCAGGTCGGTTTATCGTGATCCACCGGACTCGGTTCCTCGTCTCGCTCAGCACCAGCTTCGACATGATGGCCTTCCTTCCTCACCGCGCGCAAGGAGTCTCCCCAGACTTGACGCTTTCCCTCTCGGGCTGCTAGGGCTGGGGGGAGTGCCCCATGACCATAACCCAATCGCTCGCCCGAAACTACCTCTTCATCGCCGGCCTGGTCCTGATCGTGCTGGGGGTGGGGAATGCGGTCGCCGCCCTGACAAAGGTGCACGAGTACCGGGCGGTCCTGACAGCCACGACTCCCCAGGTCGAAGCCGCAACGGCGCTGGTCTTCCGTGGCGCCCAGCGCTACGTCCCCAGCGAAGCCCGTGAGCGCTGGGAGATCGCCCAGGCCAAGCTCGACTTCTATCATGTCGTGCTGACGAGTGGCCGGCTGATGTTCGGTCTGGGCATCGCGTGTACGGCGCTGGGTCTGATTCGTTTCCGCCGCCGACTGTCCGGGGCAGACCCGCATCAGGCCCAAGAGACGGCCGCCAGCGTCCTTTCAAGCAGGCGGACAGGTGATATCACATAAAAGTGAGAAAATCGCCACGCAGCGGTTGACATTCCGGCCCGTCTTGACTACCTTCGCAGTGCTTTAGTTGAGGGGAGTTGCACAGTGCACGAGCCCGTTTCCGAGCATGTTTCTCCGAGCTTTGATCAGCTCCTGCAGAACGCAGCGGATGGCCGACAGCTGTCGGCGGCCGAGGGCTATCGCCTGCTCCACTGTACGGACGAGGAGTTCCCGGCTCTGCTGGCGACCGCCGGCGACCTGCGCGACCGCCACAAGGGTCGGACGGTCACCTACTCACGCAAGCTCTTTCTGCCGGTCACCAACCTGTGTCGAGATCGCTGCTCGTACTGCACCTTTCGCAAGGACCCGCGCGATCCGGCAGCCTGGACCATGACCCGCGCCGACCTGCGTGAATGGCTGGCCCGGGGCCAAGTCCAGGGCTGCAAAGAAGCCCTGATGTGTCTGGGCGACAAACCCGAACTGGTCTCTCGGGCCTACCGCACCACCCTGGCCGACCTCGGCCACCGGACCACGACCGAATACGTCTACGAGGCGTGCCAGATTGCGCTGTCGTACGGTATTCTGCCCCACACCAACGCGGGTATTCTGAGCGCCGACGAGATGCGCCAGCTCAAAGACGTGAACGTCAGCCTGGGCTTGATGCTGGAGAATATCAGCCCCCGGCTGCGCGAGCGTGGCATGGCCCATTTTTCGGCGCCGGACAAAGAGCCGGCGGTGCGGGTCAAGATGATCCGCGAAGCCGGCCAGCTGGAGATTCCCTTCACGACCGGGATTCTGATCGGCATCGGAGAGACGCGCGAGGAAGTGGTCGATAGTCTGCTCGCCATCCGCGACCTGCACGACGAGCACGAGCATATCCAAGAGGTCATCATCCAGAACTTCCGGGCCAAACCCGACACCCGCATGGCCGGCGCGCCCGAGCCGGACAGCCCCGAGGTAGCCAAAACCGTAGCCGTGGCCCGGCTACTGCTCGGCGGCCAGATGAATGTCCAAGCGCCGCCCAATCTCAACCCGGCCGATCATCGTCTCCTGCTGCGGGCCGGCATTAACGACTGGGGAGGCATCTCTCCGGTCACCAAAGACTATGTCAACCCTGAAGCCGCCTGGCCGCATCTGGACAGCCTGGCCCAGACCTGTCGAGAGGAGGGCTTCAGGCTGCGTGAACGGCTGGCCATTTACCCCGAGTATATTGATCGACCCGGCTGGCTGCTGCCGGCCCTGCGTCCGCGAACCGAGGAGTTGCAGGCCCAGGTCAGCGCCTGAACCGGCCCCGGCCAACCGCATGTTTTCGGTCTGAAGAAGGAGGCCCACTGTGGCAACCAACGGTCTTGCGAGTGTTCTCGAACATATTGATCCCCAGGTCAGCACGATTCTGCACCGGGCCCTGGACGGGGAAGAGGTGTCCTGGCAGGAAGGGCTGCGCCTGTGTGAGACAAACGGGCTGGATTTCCAGGTCACGTGCCTGGTTGCGGACGAGATGCGCCGGCGTCAGGTCGGCGAGGTGGTGACGTATGTGGTCAACCGCAACATCAACTTCACCAACGTGTGCATCAAACACTGCACCTTCTGCGCCTTCAGCCGCGAGTACCGTGAAGAGGAAGGCTATTTTCTGCCCGAGCAGGAAATCATCCGGCGCGCCCGGGAGGCCGTTGATGTGGGCGCCACCGAGGTGTGCATGCAGGCCGGTCTGCCGCCCAAGATGAACGGCAATCTGTATGTCGATCTGACCCGGGCGGTCAAGAAGGCGCTCCCCGACCTGCATATCCACGCCTTCTCACCCGAAGAGGTCTTGTACGGCGCAACGCGGGCGGCGGTCTCGATTCCCGACTATCTAGCCGCCCTTAAGGACGCCGGCCTCGATACCCTGCCCGGCACCTCGGCCGAGATTCTTGACCAGGACATCCGTGACCGCATCGCCCCGGGCCGCATCACCACCGACCAGTGGATTGAGGTCATCACCTCCGCCCACGGCCTGGGCATTCCGACCACCTCGACAATTATGTACGGCCATATCGAGACCCCCCAGCACTGGGTCAAGCATATGAACCTGCTGCGCGACATCCAGAAGGACACCGGCGGCTTTACCGAGTTCGTTCCCCTGTCCCTGATTCACCAGGAAGCGCCGATGTACCAGCGCAAACTGGTTGACAATGTGCGGCAGGGCGCGACCGGCACGGAAGTCGTCAAGATGCACGCGGTCGCCCGTCTGATGCTCGGCCCGACCTTCCGCAATATTCAATCGTCGTGGGTCAAAGAGGGCCCGAAGATGGCCCAGCATCTGCTGAACGTCGGGGCCAACGACCTGGGCGGCACCCTGATCAACGAGAGTATCTCCACCTCGGCCGGCGCCCAGTACGGACAGCTCGTCCCGCCCAAAGAACTCCGACGGCTGATCCGCGATGTAGGTCGCACCCCGGCCGAGCGTGGGACGACCTACAAGCTGCGGACGGTCTTCAGCGGTCAGGACGAGGAGCTGAGCCCGCTTGATCTGGTCGAAAACCCGGACGAGCAGTTCGGTTCCTACCGCAGGCTGACCGCCTCGGATCAGTTCCGCTACGTGCATCCGTTCGAACGCGAGAAGCGGGCCGCTTCTCACTGACACCAGCGGGCGGCATGCCCTTTTCCCAGTTCAGCATGCCACGCACTGAGGACCTCAGGATTACCGCTCTGGCCGGCGGGGTGGGAGCGGCCCGCTTTTTGCGCGGGCTGGTGCGCGTTATCAATCCGGCCAATCTGTGTGTGGTGGTCAACACCGGCGACGACGACGAATTTTTCGGTCTGTGCGTATCCCCGGATCTCGATACCGTCACCTACACGCTCGCCGATGCCGTCGATCACACCAAAGGCTGGGGGCTGCCGGACGAAAGCTTCCGCAGTCTCAAAGCACTGCAACGCTACTACCCCGAGACCTGGTTCGGTCTGGGCGACACCGACCTGGCGACCCACCTGTTCCGCACCCAGCAGCTGCGACAGGGCAAAAGCCTGACCGCAGTCACCGCCGCCATCACCCGCGCCTGGGGGGTACGGGCCACGGTGCTGCCAATGAGTAACGAACCGGTCCGGACGGTGGTCCACACCGAGGCGGGCGCCCTGCCCTTTCAGGAATATTTTGTCAAAGGCCGGGGCGAGGGGCGGGTCGGGCGGGTCGAGTTGCGCGGGCTGGACGGCGCTTGCCCGGCGCCGGGCGTGTGTGAGGCCATCCGATCTGCACATATGGTGATTCTCCCGCCCAGCAACCCGCTCGTCAGCATCGGGCCGATTGTGGCCCTGCCGGGCGTTCGGGACGCCCTGTGTCAGACCCCCGCGCCGGTGGTCGGCATCAGTCCGCTGGTGGCCGGCAAACCGATCAAAGGCCCGGCCGACCGCATGCTCAGCGGCCTGGGTATCGAAGCCTCGGCGGCCGGGGTGGCCGGCCTGTACGCCGACTTTCTTGACGCCTTTGTCATTGATAGCCAAGACGCGGCTCTGCGGACCAAGCTCGAAGCCCAGGGGCTGACGGTTCGGGTGACCGATACGATCATGAGTGATATGGAGAAGTCGGTCGCCCTGGCCCGGACGGTTGTTGAGCTCGTCACACAAGAAACCTAGAGGAACAGGTCTTGCCAGACTGTCGATCTGAAGGATTTTCCATGAGCACGATTGCACTCATCCCCATCCCCGACATTCCCCAGATTCAACCCGGTGACGACCTGGTTTCGATCCTTCTCGACGCCATTGACCGGTCCAAGGTCGGCCTCAAAGACGGCGATATCCTGGTCATGTGCCAAAAGATCGTCTCCAAGGCCGAGGGCGCGGTAGTCGATCTCAAGACCGTCGAGCCGTCGGATTTCGCCCACCAGATTGCCGACCAGTGGGAAAAAGATCCCCGCATCGTCGAGGTCGTGCTGCGCGAGAGCAATCGGATCGTCATGATGAAAAACGGGGTGGTGATCACCGAGACCAAGCGGGGCTGGGTGTGTGCCAACTCGGGGGTCGATGCGTCGAATACCCTGGCCGACGATATCGTCATCGTCCTGCCCGAAGACCCCGACAAGTCGGCCAAAGACATGCGAATTGCCATTCAGGAGCGGCGCAACATCTCAATCGGCATCGTCATCACCGACACCTTCGGTCGGCCGTGGCGCGACGGTCTGGTCGAGTTTGCGCTGGGCGTCTCGGGCTTTGAGGGCCTACTCGACCTGCGTGGCGGTGAAGACCTGCAGGGCCGCGAGCTGAGCCACACCGTCATCTCGGTGGCCGACGAACTCGCCTGTGCGGCCGGCCTGCTGATGGAGAAGAGCGCGGCCGTATTGTGCGCGGCTACAAATACATTCCGGCCGAGGGCAACGGACAGGTCCTGATCCGCCCGGCCGAAGCTGACCTGTTTCGCTAAGCCGCGGCTAGACGCCCACAGCTCAGGGGAGCTACCCTATTCTCCTCGTATGACCCACCGGGCATTCCTGCTGGCACTCGAAGACCTGCCGTTGACCTGATCGTGCGTGGCTGGCGCGTGCTCAGGAAGATGTATTGACGGCACCTATCAAGGGCATCACGGTGCATACATGCGTACCACCCTAACCTTGCTGCAGCGGGAGATGCGGCGCACCGACAGGAGCATGAAGGCCGTCGTCAACGATGCGTTGCGAGTCGGCCTCGGCGTCCAGGGGAAGATGAGGCAATTGCCGCCGTTTAAAGTCGAGCCCCACGCCTTTCATTTCAAACCTGGTGTTGACGCCGACAGGCTCAATCAACTCGTGGACGAGCTGAAGGCGGAAGCGCTTTCTCGAAAGCTCGAACGGTGATCGTTCCCGACATCAACCCGTTGCTATAGGCCCACGATTCGGCATCCCGCCGGCACCAAGCCGCGCGTGAATGGTGGGAAGCGCTCATGAATGGAACAGACACAGTGGGCCTCCCCTGGATTGCCATCCTGGGTTTCATCCACATCTCGACGCACGCGAAGATCCTCGACAATCCGCTCGACGTGGGCGGCGCCTGTCGCCGAGTGCGGTCCTGGCTTGACCGCCCGCAAACGGCTCTCATCCATCCCGGCCCCCGGCATGCTGACATCCTGCTTGGTCTGATTGAGGCAGTCGGCACGGCGGGTAATCTGACAACGGATGCGCACCTGGCCGCTCTCGCAATCGAACATCAAGCCGAAATGCATTCCACCGACGCGGACATGGCGCGCTTTCCAGGATTGCGTTGGACGAATCCCCTTAGCTGAGTCGCCTCACAACCTCGTCTGCCTTCTCGGAAATGTTCGGCAGAGTCCGTAGGTTCGGATGAGCCGCAGGCGTAATCCAACATTTCCGGCCCGTTATCCAGGCTTCAGATTCGCTTATCACGATAGGGAACGTTGCCCCGAACGAAGACGCAGGCACACAGTATCCGACGTGATGGTGTTGTACATGATTACACCCCAGCGTAGGGTAGACTTCGCTCATGTTATTCTACCTGGAGGACGACCATGAGCCTCACCATCAAGAACGAGGAAACCTGCCGGCTGGCCGGTGAGTTGGCGCGGTTGACCGGTGAGACCATGACCGGCGCGATTACCGTCGCGTTGCGCGAGCGCCTTGCACGCGAGAAACGCCGGCACGATGCGGATGCCCTCGCGCGGGAGCTGCACGCCATTGGACAGCGTTGCGCCAAACTACTGAGGCCGGGACCGTCCTCCGTGGAACATGGCGACCTGCTCTACGACGAGCGGGGATTGCCAAAGTGATCATCGACAGCTCGGCAGTGCTGACTGATACCGGTCACGATCAAACATCTGGCTCGATCTCTATAGAAGTGTTTAGGTTAGGGGAATTGTCGGCTTACGCTTCGCTAATCCGACCTGCGGAGTCCCACTAGGGACTTACTGGAAGGGGTGGATGCTCATGGTCTTCCCACGGAGCGTAGAACCATTTTGGACACTTCGGTGGTGATGGTGTAGTTTGAAATCGGCTCACCAGTACGATTTTGCTCCACTGTTTTCTACCCACGCATTCCCGTACTCTTGCCTCGATTATTGCGCGCTCCTCTTCTGTCAATACTCTAATGGGTGCTATAAGAACTTCATCATCAAAAACCAACCACCACTGTTTATATTCCTTCGCCCGTTTTCCCTGTCGTACCTTTTTGGTTTTCTCCTCCACACCAGCAGCAATTCGCTCGGACAAAACGGATACGATAAGGGAGCCTGTGTCTTCACTCACTTCCGCGAAGCTTCCCTCATTGCTTGCCGGCCACAATTGCAATATCACTCCTCGGCCACGTATCCGCTCCAGGGACAACAGCTGAATTTCTCTACCTCCTCCCCTGGTACGGAGTGCCTTGCGAGCTTTCTCCTTCCATTCTTTATCGCTCTTACTTGGCGGGCGCGGCTCTCTGGGGTCGTACTCGCAGAAGGAGTGCCATCTCGGTGCGTTCTCTTCTTTCGAGACTTCTTCAATCAGACGCTTGAGAGCCCGCTCAAAGGCATGTTTTTTGGTCCTGCTCCACCCGTCAGAATCATGCAAGAGGGTTACTTCCACAGCAATTTCTTCCTCCATGTACTTCACCAAGAAATCGGGAGGACCGTCCCCATCACCGACATATCGAATATCTGTTGCTCCGATTTGTTCGAGCCACTCCTTGACCCAAACTTCACTCCCCTTTGGGATATCTTGTCGATCTTTTGTTGTGGCCATCCCGTCTGTTGTCGCCGAGACCGGCCCCGCATGCAAGGTGGGTCGCCATTACGACACCGGTCGCGGCACGAACCACCGACACCGGTGACCGCTTTCGTTCTCCTGCTGACTCAGCTCCAATTGTTCAGGTAAAGAAGCTGATCGCGTAGCGCTTCAGCAGAAAAATTGTTCAGGATGTAAGGTAGATTTTAATGGCGGCCATCGTCAAAGGGACGAATCGTCGGCGGATATTTCCGCAGAACTGCGTCAAGATTGGTTAATTCGGTAATTTCCCGGTCCATCTCAGCCTGATGGTCGTAGTAGTAAGACAGCGCGTCGTGGATTTCTGCCGGCCTGAGAGCGGGAAACTCGCGCAGGAGTTCTTCAACAGACAATCCACGACGGTAGTCTTGAATGATGGAACTCACCGGAAAGCGGCTTCCTCTGATGACAGGTCTTCCTCCCTGAACGTGCGGACGACGCTCCACATAGGGATGACCTGTGTCCGTTGGCATAGTCCGGGTGCTCATCGTGCGCTCCTGCTGATATATTATCGCTATCCTAGAGCGTTCTCTGAAGCCGGGCAATGGATACGGTCCCCACCCCAGTCATGACACAGATGCGAAATACGATTCCGCTTGCTCTCCGCAGCATGTTTTTTGCCACCTGCCTCGTCCAGCTTCTGCTCGCCACTCCCGCTTTCGCGTCCCCACCGCCCGGCGTCAGCCTCATCGAGGGTCGCCTGGCGCCATTTTTCCACAATCGGCCCGTGTCGGCCTTTCGGGTCTACGCCTTCCACGACGATAGGCCGCAGCCGGTTCCGTTTCAGATCGACGAGCGGGACGAGCGGGAGCGCTGGATTCTGAACCACGGTCCAAAGGCCAAACACGACAGTCCGGCCGGGGTGTTTGACGCCAACGACGCCATTGTGGTGATGAACCGCGACCTTGGCCGACGCGGCGACCCGTCCGTCCTGCCGGACCGGGCCAGCCGCTGGGCCGAGGTCCGGGTCGGGACGGAAACGGACCCGCTGGGTTTTGTCTATGTGGGTGTTTTTCCCCCGGCTCAGGCCCCGCAGTTCGTGACCCGGCCCTACGCCCGCTACGACCCGGCGACCGACCGGGTCTATGCCGAGCGCTACGCCCTGGCCTTTGACGCCCCGCTGCCAACCCATTTTGCCCCGGTCGAACGGCTGGGCGACTTTGGCACAAATACCATCGCCGGGATCAAAGCCGCAGCCGATGTGCGTCTGCTGGGCGGCCTGCTGAGCTTTCAGCGCACGCACGCCGATCTGCGCAGCACGCTGCGCAGCTACCAGCCCGGCCCGGTCCGGGTGATCCGTCAGGCGCGCTACTGGGTGCCGCTGCCGTTTGGCCTGCGCACCTCGGGCAAGGTCAACCTCATCTTCTACCGTGACTTTGTCGAGGGCAGTGCGCTGATCAAGCTGAAAATCCCGCCCCGCCTGGTTCTGGCCGACGGCGAGTTCAAGACCTATTTTGATTTTCTGAATCTCGGCGGCGCCCGCCTGCTGCTGAACGGTGCGCCGCTGGGCGAGGCCGTGAACGGTTCCATGACTGCGGCAAAACGCGCCCTGAACGGCCGCCCGGCGCGCTGGGCGGCCCTGCTGCTGCCGAGCGGCCGCACGGTCGTGTTCATTCCCCGGCTTGGGGGCGCCTTGGCCAAACTCGACCAGCGCGCCTATTATGCCGAAAACACGGCCGACCCCGGCCTGCCCCATTTCGGCTTTCAGTTTTTTGAAATCAAGCGTTTGGAGAGCGGCGCGCATCGCCTGTCGGTTTTTGGCCTGCTGCTGGACAGCGCCGATCCCGACACGGTTCGGCGGGCGACCGAGATATTTCTGTCTCCGCCCCAGGTGGAGGTCAGCCTAGTCAACGCCCCGCTGGACTAGAGACCAGGCGGCGACCGCCATCTGACGACACTGTTCTTTATAGCCCAGGGCCTGGGGCGAGCTGGCATTGCCGTCCAGCCCGCGCTTGTACACGCCCTGGATGATGGCGCCAATACGGAACAGGGCAAACACGATGTAGAAGGTCCAGTGCGGGATCCGGTCGCGTCCGGTCAGCGCGCAGTAGCGGGCCACGTAGTCCTGCTCGGACGGAATGCCATAGCTGGCGTAGTCAAGCCCGGTGATATCGCCCCGGATATCGTCCGGCACGTGGTAGGGCAGACAGTTGTGGGCCAGATCGGCAAACGGTGCTCCCAGCGTGCTCAGCTCCCAATCGACCACCGCCAGCACGCGCGGCTCGGTCGGATGGAAAATCATATTCTCCAGACGAAAGTCGCCGTGGGAAATGGTGGTCTGGTCGTCGTCCGGCAGATGCGCGGGCAACCACGTCGTGAGCCGTTCCATCTCGGGAATCTCTTCGGTCTTGCTGGCCTCGTACTGTTTGGTCCAGCGGCCGACCTGGCGGGCCATATAGCCGCCGACCCGGCCGTAATCCTCCAGGCCGACCGCCCGAAAATCCACCTGGTGCAGCTTGGCGATGGCTTCGACCATGGCCCCGTAGACAACCCCCCGCTCGGCCGGTGGCATGTCGCGCAGCTCATAGCCGCGCAGCACCCGGCCGTCAATAAAATCCATCAGATAGAAATCGGTGCCAATCACCGACGCGTCCTGACACAGGACGTAGGGTTTGGCGACCGGCACATCGGTGTCCCACAGCGCCGAAATGACCCGGAACTCGCGATCAACCGCGTGGGCCGAGGGCAGGAGTTTGCCCGGCGGCTTCTTGCGCAGCACGTAGCGTCGGCCGGCCGCGTCGGTCAACACAAAGGTCGGGTTGGACATGCCGCCCCGAATCTGTCCGACATGCATCGGCGGGCTGAAGTCGGGCAGCTGGTGGTGCATATAGCGCTCAAGGTTAGCCTGGTCGAAGCGGTGCTGCTCTAGCACCGGTGCCGTTTCTGCGGTCAGCGAGACCGGCGGTAGCGCCTCGGCCTGCGGGTCGGTCGCCATTCTGAGTTTCTCCTTGCTCACACGCCGCGCTCGACCAGGTCCCAGGCGGCGGTCGCCAGCTGTTTGCACTTTTCGCCCCGGGTGATGGCTTCGGGCGAGCTGGCGTTGCCGTCCAGTGCCCGTTTGTACACCCCCTGGACAATCGCCGCCAGCCGGAAGAGCGAAAACACCACGTAAAAGTTCCAGTTTTCAATGGCCGGACGATCCATCTGGCGGCAGTAGCGGGCCACGCAGTCCTGCTCGGACGGGATGCCGTAGGCGGCAAAATCGAGACTCGTGATGTCGCCCCGGATATCGTCCGGCACATGGTAGGGCAGACAGTTATAGGCCAGGTCGGACAGGGGGGCGCCGAGCGTGCTCAGCTCCCAGTCGACCACGGCCAGAACCTCGGGCCGGGTCGGATGGAACAGCAGGTTCTCCAGGCGAAAATCGCCGTGGGCGATCGTCGTCTCATCATCGTCCGGCAGATGCTCGGGCAGCCAGGCCATGAGCCGCTCCATGGCCGGCAGCTGCTCAGTTTTGCTCGCCTCATACTGCTTTGACCAGCGCCTGACCTGGCGCGCCATATAGCCCCCGACCCGGCCATAGTCCTCAAGCCCGACGGCCCGGAAGTCCACCCGATGGATCTTGGCCAGGGTATCGATCATGGTGTCATACACTGCCCGCCGCTCGCTCGCGCTCAGGTCGGGCAGCTCATAGCCGCGAAACACCCGGCCCTCGACAAAATCCATAATATAAAAGTCCACGCCCAGCACCGACGCGTCCTGACACAGCACATGGGGTTTGGCAACCGGCACGTCGGTCTGCCACAGAGCCGAGATGATCCGAAACTCCCGGTCAACCGCGTGGGCCGAGGGCAGCAGTTTGCCGGGCGGTTTCTTGCGCAGGACGTAGCGCCGGCCGGCCGCGTCGGTCAGGATAAAAGTCGGGTTCGACATGCCGCCCCGCACCTGTCCGACCGCCAGCGGCGGGCTGAAGGTTTCAATATGCTCGGTCATGTAGCGCGTCAGCGCGGCCTCATCGAAACGGTGCTGGTCAAGCACCGGCGCCGTCTCAGCCGTGAGCGAGGTGAGCGGGCTGGTCTCTACGGGTTGGGGTGTCGCCATGGCGCATCTCTCCTTCTCGAACAGTCCCCTAGTTCAATCACCCGGCCAGCGGTGCCGTCAAGGCGAGGCTTCAGCCGACGCGGGTGGGTCGCTCGCGGCCGAGGCTCACCACCCGCAGGCTCCCGTCACGCTGTTCGAGCACAGTGCACGAGCAGTGGTCCGGCTCGAAACACACCATCCGGTCATCGCTCCTGGCCGCTCCCACCGCAGCATTGATGGCCACAAAATGGGTCGTGATCAGGCTCGGTGTTCGCAGGCCGCACAGAAAAGCGACCAGCTGCGCTTTCCAGTCCTGATACGCCTGCGGCAGCTCGCTCCAACGACCACCCAGGACGCGGCGAATCCAGGCTGCACGCTCGGCCAGCTCCTGGCTGGGCGAGGGAATCTCGGCCACCGCAGGCTCGACCCGGGCCTCACACTTCCACATCTGCTCAAACGGAACGGCAGTATCCCGAGCCCGCCGCAGCGGGCTGGTGATGAGCGACAGGCGGCCGAGCGGTTCGAGCCGTTTGGCCAGCTCCGCAGCCTGGCGGTGGCCACGCTCGTCAAGCCCGGGGTCCGGGTCTTCGCCAAACCCGGCCTGCGGTTGGCCGTGGCGAATGAGGTAGAGCTTGGGGGCGGGTGTCATCGTGTCGTCCTTATATGCCCAAAAAATGGGCAGTCGTGTTGCTTTTTGCGCAGGCGTGCAGCCCTCTCCAGCCACCCCCAGTGCCACCCAATATCCGATCCGGCCAAGCTGTTTTGCCTGAAATTCGGGCTGGAGACTGCTGTCAGGTTCCCCCGCTACGCAGGCCCAGTTTGGCATGATATATGCGGTTTCTCTACTGCCTACACCGGCGTCCAACTCGCAGGACGGGGAGAGACCGACCATGACGCGTTTTGATGGCTATGACACCGAGGGATTTTTCGACGAAATGCTGTTTCCTGAGGGGACGCCGCGGCCGGCCGCCGCACTCCTGCTGGAAAGGATCCAGAGCCTGCCGGATGGCGAGATAAACCGTCGCCAGGAGGCAGCCGAACGCAGCCTGCTGCATCGGGGCATCACCTTTAATGTCTATAGCGACGGGGCCGGCATGGAAAAAATCTGGCCGTTCGATCTGCTGCCGCGCATCATCGACGCCGCAGAGTGGGAATGGATCGAGCGCGGCCTCAGGCAGCGCATCCAGGCCCTGAATCTGTTCATCGACGATATCTACCACGACCAGAAGATCCTCAAAGACGGCCTCATTCCCGCAGAGATCGTTCGTTCGGCGACCAGCTTCCGTCCCTCGTGTGTCGGCCTCGATCCTCCCCTTGGCGTGTGGTGCCATATCACCGGCACCGACCTGATCCGAGATCGCGACGGCCAGATCTACGTCCTGGAAGACAACCTCCGCTGCCCGTCGGGGGCGTCCTATGTCCTGCAAAACCGAGAACTCATGAAGCAGACCTTCCCCCTGGTCTTTGAAGCTTCTCAGGTCCGCCCGGTTGACGATTATCCGAACCGCCTGCTGGAAATGCTGCTGTCCCTGGCCCCGGCCCACCTGAGCACGCCGACGGTCGCGGTGTTGACCCCGGGGATCTATAACGCGGCCTATTTCGAACATTCGTTTCTGGCCCAGCAGATGGGTGTCGAGCTGGTCGAGGGACGCGATCTGGTGGTCGCCGACGGCTTTGTCCAGATGCGGACGACCACCGGACTCGAGCGGGTTGACGTGCTGTATCGGCGGATCGACGACGATTTTCTCGATCCGACGGTCTTCCGGGCCGACTCAACGCTGGGTATCCCGGGCATTATGGAGGTCTATAAAGCCGGCCGTATCGCCCTGGTCAACGCCCCCGGCACGGGCATTGCCGACGATAAGGTCATCTACGCCTATGTGTCCAAGATGATCGCCTATTATCTGGGCGAGGAAATGCTCATCCCCAATGTCCCGACCTATCTGTGTTGGGACGCCTCCGACCGCCAGTACGTCCTGGAGCATCTTGAGCAGCTCGTGGTCAAAGCCGCCAATGAATCGGGTGGCTACGGTATGCTGATCGGGCCGCACTCGACGGCCGCCGAACGCGCTGCATTTGCTGCAAAGATCGCGGCCCAGCCGCGCAATTATATCGCCCAGCCGACGGTGTCGCTGTCGCGCGTCCCGGTGCTCGTCGATGACCGCTTTGAGGGCCGCCATGTCGATCTGCGGCCGTATATTCTGTACGGCAAGGATATGTATGTCCTGCCCGGCGGCCTGACCCGGGTGGCGCTCAAAAAGGGCTCGCTGGTCGTCAACTCGTCCCAGGGCGGCGGCAGTAAAGACACCTGGGTGCTGTCCGGCCCGTCGTCGGCCCACACCCAGGCGGTCCCCTCGGCCATACAGGACGCCTAGAGACGGCCCACCCAGCGCAGGAAGAGTCGTATGCTAAGCCGCGTTGCCGACACGATCTACTGGATGAGCCGCTATATCGAGCGGGCCGAAAATGTCGCCCGTTTCATTGATGTCAACCTGCTCATGCTGCTTGACCTGCCCTCGGGTGTCCGCGAACAGTGGGAGCCGTTGATTATCGCCTCCGGGGATCACACCCCATTCCAGGACTCCTACGGCGTAGCGACCCGGGCCAACGTGCTGCAATTTCTGACCTTCGATCAGAAAAACCCCAACTCCATTCTGTCGTGTTTGCGCACCGCCCGGGAAAACGCCCGGTCCATCCGGGAGGTCATCTCCTCGGAAATGTGGGAGCAGGTCAACACGTTTTACCTGATGGTCAATGAATCGGCCGCGGACAATCGCGTCATGAGCGCCCCGCACGACTTCTTTACCGAAATCAAGCTGGCCAGCCACCTGTTCGAGGGGCTGACCGACAATACCATGTCGCACGGCGAGGGTTGGCACTTCTCGCGGCTCGGCACCCTGCTGGAGCGGGCCGATAAGACCTCCCGTATCCTGGATGTGAAATACTTCATGCTGCTGCCGGCGGCGTCTGGGGTCGGCAGCCCGTTTGACAACATCCAGTGGGCGGCCGTGCTGCGCTCAAGCAGCGCGTTTGAGATGTATCGCAAGCGCCACCACCAGATCGTCCCGACCCTGGTGGTTGACTTCCTGCTGCTTGGCCGAGACTTTCCCCGCTCGGTCCACCACTGCCTGATTGAAGCCGACGAGTCCCTGCACGCGATTTCGGGCACGCCTTTGGGCGCCTTCAGAAATCCGGCCGAGCAACACCTGGGTCAGCTCCGCTCAGAACTCGCCTACACCGAGGTCAGCCAGATCATTGAGCGGGGCGTCCACGGGTTTGTCGACGCCTTTCAGACCAAGCTCAACCTGGTCGGAGACGGCATATTTGACACCTTTTTTGCCGACCGGCCGATTGGTGGCGCCGTCCCGCAGCCCTGAGGCACGGGCCGGCTAGGCCCGTTTTGCCTCGACCTCGACCTCCAGGCTATGCGTCCCGCCACCAAAAGCCACGCCCTTTAAGGGTGTCACATCGCTGTAATCCCGACCCCAGGCCAGGACGATATGCCGCTCGGTCGGCGTCAGATTGTTGGTCGGATCAAAATCTACCCAGCCCTGACCCGGACTGTAGACCGACACCCAGGCGTGGGACGCTGCGGCTCCGACCAGGGACGCCGAGTCGGTCCGGTCGGACACGGTTTCGAGATAGCCGCTGACATAGCGGGCGGCCAGTCCCAGCGAGCGCAGACACGCAATCGCCAGCTGGGCGTAGTCCTGACACACCCCCCGGCGGTGGGACAAGACCTCGCCGACCGGGGTTGCCGCATGGGTGAAGCTCGGATCGTAGCTCAGGTCGTGGTAGATGCGCTGCATCAGCTCGTGGACCGCTTCGAGCACACAGCGCCCGGGCGAGAACGACGGCGCGGCATAGTCGGCAAAGGCTGGGGCGGCGACGATCAGAGGAGAGTCCAACACAAACTGGCGGGCGGCCAGCAGCTCGGGATCGAGACTCTGGGCCAGCTCCCGGCCAAGCTCCTCCCAGGCCGGCGATGCCTGGAGCGGTGGCGGCACGATTGGTCTGAGCAGCACCCTGCTCGACGCCCGCACCTCCAGCACAGTGTGAGCTTCCTGGACCGCAAAGTGGACCACCCGGTTACCAAAAAAGTCCTCGCGTTCCTGATACACCACCGGGGCCGGATCGATCTGGAGCTGGCTGGTCTGACACTGCTGGCGCTCACAAGACCGCGGCAGCAGATAGGCTTCATTCTGGCACTGAGGAACCGACAGACTGTAGCGATAGCGGGTCGTGTGGACGATCGTGTAGGAAATCATGCCCGGTGTTCCATCAGCTGTTGCTGGGCTTCGATATGGCTGAAGTAGGTCTGGCCGAGGGCGTCGGACAGGGCCAGCAGCAAGGCCCCCAGCCGGGCAAACAGCTCGTCCAGGCTTTCATACACCGTCGCTTCCCATACGGCCTGGGACAGCCCCTCAATATCCGTCGTACGCAGCGTAGTCAGGGCTTGCAGCACCAGACGTTGGGCCGGGCTGCGGTGCGGCAGGCTGGCCTTGCGCGGCAATCCATCGACGTGCTCCTGCAGCCGGACCAGCTGGTAGCCGAGCGAGCGGGGATTGCTCTCATCGTGCAGCAACAGGTCAAGCGCGGCCTGGGCGTCCACCTGGCTATGATAGCGCCGCCGGTAGGTTCGCAGGCTGTCGGTCATGGTCAGCACCACCTCCCACAGCCCGCCCCGCCCGCCCGGCGCCATCTCGCAGGCGAGGTGCAGCAGGCTGATGGTGTGCAGGGCGCGCTCCAAACGGCGTCCTATCTCGTGGAACCGCAAGCCCTGTCCCCGGCTCGTGCTCTCCGTCATCAGGCCGCTGAACGAGGCCAGCCCAGCGATCACCCGGGACAGACTTTGCAGGGTCTGGTTCAGGCTCATGCCCGGCGAGAGTTCCCGATCCAGCGTGTTCAGCACCCGTGCCGTATCGTCGGACAAGCGGTCGCGGACCGCCCGGCCAGCCTGCAACACGGCGTCCAGCGTACCACGCAAACTGCCCGAGCGCGTCGGCTCAAGGATGACCGACAACAGCTCGGACTCTTTGGCCACCAGCCGCTGGCCGTCGCCGTGGCCGACCAGGTGCAGATAGGTCACCGCGGCATGGGTCACCGCCGACAGCAGGCCCGGCAGATAGGGGCCATGATGGACGGCCTCGGTATCCAACAGACGCACTAGCATCTCCCGAAACACCCGAGTGCCGTCTTCCATACGCTCGGTATAGCGGCCGAGCCAAAACAGATTATCGGCCACCCGGCTCGGGATCTCCCCGCCACTGCGGGTGATGGCGACCGGCCGCTCGGCCGAGGGTAGCAGGCTCAGCGTCTGCTCGGGCTCCGAGGCCACAACCCAGATATCCTTACTCACCCCGCCCTGTTGACTCGACACCTGCCAGACATCCGGGCCGGGCGCCACCCGCGCCAGCCCGCCCGGCATGACCACATAGCCGTCATCCCGCGCCACCAGAAAACTGCGCAGGACCAGGGGACGCGGCGCCAGTTTGCCATCCACAAAAGTCGGGCTGGTGGCCACCGCAATCGGCTCCTGGCCAACGTAACGGTGCGGCTGGGCCTGGATACGGTCCGCAAGCGCCTGCCGCTCGGTCGCAGACAGCTGAGCGCCAAAGACGGTTTCAGCGCTGGGGTGTGGAACGGTCGGTTTAATCACCAGACGATCCAGATGGTCCAGGACATAGCGGCGTTCGTCCTGGCCGCCGCACCACCAGGTGGCAACCGACGGCAGGCGCAAGTCCTGCCCCAGCAGCTCCCGGCACAGGCCGGGCAGGAAGGCCAGCAGACCCGGATTTTCGATGATGCCGACGCCGAGCGGATTGGCGACCACGGCCTGATGCGTGCGTGTCGCCTGAACCAGCCCGGGAATGCCCAGCGGCGAGTCTTTACGCAGCTCCAGCGGATCGCAAAAGGCATCGTCAACCCGACGCAGCACGGCGTCGACCCGCTGCAGGCCGTCCAGGGTCCTGAGCCACACACGCCCGTCCCGGACGGTCAGATCACTCCCCTGGACCAGGGTGTAGTCGAGGTACTGGGCGATATAAGCGTGCTCGAAATAGGTTTCGTTGCCCGGCCCCGGCGTCAACAGCACGGTCCGGCCCGGCTCCTGGCGGTGGGAAACGAGGCGGGCCAGCGAGCTGCGTAAGGTTCGGAAATACAGGGCCAGGCGATGGACATGGGTGTCGCGGTACAGACTCGGGAAGACCCGCGACAGGGTCAGCCGGTTCTCCAGGGCATAGCCGGCCCCCGAGGGCGCCTGGGCGCGGTCGCCGATGACCCACAGCCGGCCGTCGTGAGAGCGGGCAAAATCGGCCGCGTAGGAAAACAGAAAGCGCTCGGCGGGCGGGCTGATGCCGACACAGGCGCGCAGAAATCCGGGATGGCTGTAGATCAAATCGAGCGGCAGCAGGCCCTGTCTGACCAGTTTTTGTGGGCCGTACAGGTCGGCCAGCACGAGGTTGTACAGCTCGGC
This sequence comes from Desulfurellaceae bacterium, assembly GCA_021296095.1. Lineage (NCBI taxonomy): Bacteria > Pseudomonadati > Campylobacterota > Desulfurellia > Desulfurellales > Desulfurellaceae > Desulfurellaceae bacterium. The sequence continues at coordinate 43,663 of JAGWBB010000020.1, forward strand.
GCGCTGAATCAGACCGCGTTCAATACCGCTCCACTCCTGGCTGGTCAGCAGGACCGGGATCAGATCGAGCGCCCACGGCCGTCCCCCACCGCGGTTATCCGGGTACACATTATAGGTGACCCCATTCTCGTGCAGCAGGCGGCGGACTTCCTGTTCGCGGTACCGCAGCTCCCTAGCCCCGAGGGCATCCAGGGCACGAATCATATACTCCCAGTGGGGACGCGGCTGTTGGGGTGCAGCACACAGCTCATCGTAGCTCCCGGCCGGGACGTGATAGTCCGCAAGAAGACTGCTGCGTGCCGGAGCCGGAACGGCGAGATCCGCATCGTGCATGGTCTGTTTCCCCAGTCTGCCCGCCGACTCGCTATGTACCATCGGGACACCACCGACTCAAGCGAGCGGCCGGCCGTAGGGCGCGGGCCACAGGCGGAGCAGATACCAGACGAGCATGGCGGTATCGTCTGACAGCCATCGCCTGCTCCTGACACAGCAGCCCGCTGATCAAAAAACAGGCAAGTCTGACGACTCGATACGACCAGCTGGGCGAAAACCCCGGTATTTCACACGTTTGGCGGCTGGCACGATATCTGCCCAGAAAAAGCGGTGCGACCGGAGTAGTGGAGAGGATGCCTATCCCCTCTCGGCTTCTCTCTACTATACTGGGGGATGGTGTCCCTCTCCTACACCATCCCCCTTTTCTTATGTCGCCACTCTTCTGACACAAAAAAGGGCAGCCCTCTGGGCTGCCCTGCTAGCACTCTTGGTGAAAGCGGTGTGTCACACCGCGCCGTCTAGTGACCGAGCATGTCCCGCTCACGCAGCCACGTCCCGACCTGGGGCCAGAGTTTTTTCTGCGCGCCAGTGCTGACCGCAGCTCCGATGTGACCGGTCGGAAAGACCAGATTGGTCGCGTCTTGACTGCCGACCAGATCGACCAGGGGCAGGCTGGACTGGGGGTGGACCACGTCATCGTGCTGGCCGATCACATTCAGCACCGGACAGGAGATCGACTGGAGATCGACGGCTTGACCTCGAATCTGGAACTCATTCTTGACCAGGGCGTTTTTGTGGTTCAGTTCTTCGATCATTTCGCGAAAGATCTGGCCCGCCATCGGCACATCGCTGTTCATCCACTTTTCGAACAGATCGAACATCTGGACGTAATCGGTATTGTCTTTGCCCCGGTACAGGCCGACATACTTGTCCAGCGCGTGGTGCACCGGCGCCATCGCGTCAAAGGCCGCCTTCATGAACCAGGACGGGCAGTTGCCGTGGACCTCGGTCAACAGCTTGAGCGTCTCGGGCGAGATCTTGTCCATCAGCGCCTGGGTAGGCAACTCCTTGACGCTCATGTCGAGCGGCAGGGTGAAATTGATCAGGTTCTTGACCTGGTCGGGATACAGGGCGGCGTACATCGTGGTCAGCAGGCCGCCAAAGCAGTAGCCGAGCAGCGAGACCTGCTCCACGCCCTCGCGGATCTGGATGGCCCGCACCGCGTTGGCCAGGTCGCCGTTGACATAGGCGTCAAAGCCGCGCCAGCTGTCGGCCTGGGTCGGCGGCACCCAGTCGATGAAATAGACGTCCAGCCCGCTCTTGGTCAGCGTCTCGACCACGCTGCGGCCGGGCAGCAGGTCCAGGATGAACGGCCGCTTGACCAGCGAGTAGCAGATCAGGATCGGGGTAGCCAAGGGCTCGCCAACCGCCGGGTAGTAGCGCAAACGGGTCTTGCCGCCCTCGTAGACCACCTCGTACGGGGTGGTCGGGGGCGGGTCTTCTTCGGCTGGATAAGCCTCGCCCACCCCACGCCGAAAGCCGTGCAGACCGCGCACCGCGCCGTCGAGCCAATATTTGGGGAGTTCACTGAATAAAGACATACCGCGATCCTCGTGGGGGCTAGGCGACCTTGCTGTGAAGCTGCACAACTTCGCTGGCCGTGGTGGCCGGCTTGACCTGTTTGATCTTGGGTTTGACCTGCAACTCGACCGGCTGGCTCTTCTCGGCCAGAGCCCGGACCTCTTCGCGCAGGGCCTGGACCTCGGCGGCCGTCGGCAGGCCCACGGCTCTCCACATGCCGGTGAAAAAAGCGCCGCTCAGCGCGTTCCCGGCCTTTTGCAAACGGAGCGCCCCGTCCAGGGCCGATGCCGCCAGTTCGCCGACGAGCGGATTGCGGTACAGGTCGTCAATCGCCGTTGAGGTGAGTTTGACCGTAGCGTCATAGCCCTTCCAGGCCGCCTCAGTCGCCTCCTTCTCATCGCCCATCCCCAACCCCATCCGCAACCCGGCGAACGGCAGATCCACACACAGCGCCGTATAGGCGCTCAGGAACTCACTCATCCCGTTCTTCGTTGTCGTGTCTGCCATGTTGATCTCCTTCTCTGTGCTGTATCCATATCTACGCTAGGCCAGCCCCTGGCCGCGCTCAACATACACTCAGTCACCCAGGTGACTAAGGTCGGTGTTTTGTTCTACCTAGCTGCATTTCGTGTCTCTTTGGTGACAAATGGATGAAGCCTGTGTGAGCCCTTGCTTTCAGTCTAGTGAGGAGAGCAAGAATGATGCCGAAATCGGGCCACACGAAAAGCCCGAATACAACACGACTTTTTGGAGGGAGAGGGAAAGATGCCAGCGTCCTGCCTCCCTATAAGGCAGCACCCTGTTGCCTCAGCAACAGTTGACCTTGCCCGCGGGCAGGAGATGGGGCCTACAACAGATTGAACTGCTTGAGCACGTTGGCAACGGCCGGATCGCGTTGGCTCAGGACGCGGAAGGCTTCCAGCAGCGCCTCTACGCGCTGTCGGTTGGTCGTCAGATCCTCTTCCAGGCTTCTGACGGACCGCTCAAACGGTCGGAGCATCGTTCGCCGGTCCCACAACGCAAAGCCGATGATGGCTGCCACCAATGCAGCAAAGGCGCTCAGCAAGGCCACGGTCAGGCGAAACTGACGGGCGAACTGGAGGTTCATATCCTCCCGCAGTTGGCCCATCTCGGCCTGCATTGCGGCCTGTCCTACCTCCAGCCGGGTCAGGCGTTCGACAATCTCGCGGTCGGTCAAGGCCGGCGCCGCTTCAACCGCCCACACCGGACCGGGCAGAAAGAGCACAGCCACAACCCAAGGGAGAAAGCACCGACGCATGAGGGGATTCAATGCCGGACCGCCTGGAAAGTCAAGCGACAGGCCGCCCGCTCAAGGCAAGCGGGCCAACGCAATTCACGATTCCGTATAGCTCTTCGACTTCAGACACGCTGCGCCTGACGCTCAGGACCGACGGCCTCCCGTTCGTGCTGAGCGTGCTTCGACTTCGCCCTTCGGGCTACGCTCAGCACGAGCGGAAGACCCACTTGTGCCAAATCTGTCCTGAGCCGGTCGAAGGGCCTGTCCTGAGCCACATCGAAGGGCGTCGCCTCATCAGCTCGCATCAGCCGTCTCGATATGCAGGTGCAGCCGGTAGTCAATGCTGTCTTTGAGCAGACCCTTGATGTAGCAACCTTTTTCGGCTCGTTCGACAATCGTCCGAATCTGCTCTTGAGGGGCACTGCTGCACAGGCTTAAATCCACGTCTATCGTTTTCACGAAGCCTTTTTCATTCGCCCGGGCCGAGATCGTCGCCCCAGCCAGGGGGACCCGCCGGGCGCGGGCCGTGATCTGGACCGACAGCAGCAAACAGCCGCACAGCGCACCCAGGAAAGCGGTGACCGGGTCCGGTGCGCTGCCGCGTCCGCCCATGGCCTGCGGCTCATCGAGCGTCCAGCTGAACGGTCCGGCTTGAACATCAATGGTCAGGCTATGATCCTGGGTGGCGGCCAGCGTGTGGCGAAAGCCGCCGCTCGGTCTTTCGGTCGCGGCCTGTTCATCCGACTTGTGCCACCCCCGGTCATACGGGCTGCGCGGTTCATCCATGGCGTTCTCCTTCTACCAGCCAGTATAGCTGAGCAGCATACGCCACAGAACGGCTCGCTCGGTTTTGCTTGACAACGCAAGACCATACATATCGGCTCATAAGCGGAGCCAAGGGTGTTCAAGCCGAAGAACACCACGCCCCATTGACAAGCTCGGGCCGGCTCCCGCTAATGGCGGGGTCCATGGACCGGCAATCCCCGGCAAGGACCGCCTGAGAACATGCCCGCCTCCAGACAAATCAGTATCGGCACCAAGCTCGCCTACGGCGCGGGGCGGATGGCGTTTGCCGCCAAAGACGCCGCTTTTGTCAATTTTGTGATGTTCTATTACACCCAGGTCTTGGGGGTGTCGGGGACCCTGACCGGCCTGGCGGCGCTGATCGGCCTGTGCAGCGACGCCCTCAGCGACCCCATCGTCGGCTCGTTCTCCGATAATTACCGCTCCCGCTACGGTCGCCGTCATCCGCTCATGGCCGCAGCTCTGCTGCCCCTGGCCGTGTCCTTTGTGTTTCTGTTCTCCCCGCCTTCGAGCCTGGGCGAGTTCGCCACCTTTGTGTGGCTGAGCCTGGTCTCGGTGCTGCTGCGTACCTGTCTGACCTTTTTCTCCATTCCGCACGACGCCTTGGGCGCCGAGCTGTCCCAGGACTACGAAGAGCGCTCGGTCATCATGGGCTATAAAACCTCGTTGGCCTGGCTGGCCGGCGTTGCCCTGCCGACCCTGTCCCTGGCGTTTGTGTTTCAGTCCCAGGACGGCACGGACGGGCGCCTGATTGCCGACAACTATGCGATCTACGGCAGCCTGTCGGCCGTCTTCGTCCTGATCGTCGGCACCATCACCTGCGTCTTCACCTGGAAGGAAATTCCGCATCTGCCCGTCCCGTCGTCCACGCCCCAGGCTTTTCGTCTCCGCCAGCCGTTTATCGACATGTACCAGGCGCTGGGCAACCACAACTTCCGCTGGCTGTTCGTGGCCCTGCTGTTTGCCCTGGGCAGCAGCGGCGTCTACGTCAGCCTGATGCTGTACGTGAACACCTACTTCTGGGAATTTTCGACCCAGCAGCTGGCCCTGTTTGCCATTCCCTTCCTGCTGGCCACGGCCACCGCCTTCGGCCTGGTCAAACCGCTCGGCCGACGGCTGGAAAAGAGCCAGATCCTGCTGCTGTCGTTCGGCCTCATCATTCTGAACGGCGGCTGGTGGTTCAGCCTGCGGCTGATCGACGTGCTGCCCGCCAACGGCGACCCGTGGCTGTTCCCGCTGGCCCTGGCCCAGAGCTATGTCCAGGTCACCTGCCTCGTGCTGAGCCAAATCATGGTTCCGTCCATCGTCGCCGACATCGTCGACGAGCACGAGTACCACACCGGCGCGCGTAAGGAAGGCGTGTTCTACGCCGGCCATGCCTTTGCCACCAAAGCCACGACCGGCCTGGGGCAGCTCTTCGGCGGGATTGTGATTGATCTGATTCGGCTCAATCCAGGTGCCGCACCGGGCACGCTGGACGCGGATGTGGTGTGGAATCTGGGCTTTATTGTTGGGCCGGTGCTGTCGGCCAGCTTCCTGCTTCCGCTGTTCCTGCTCAGCCGTATTCGTCTCGGGCGCGAGCGACAGGCAGAACTGCGCCGCCTGCTTGACCAGCGGCGGAATCAGGCCACGGCGCCGATAGCCCCGTCCGCTCAGCCCTCGAAAATCGGATGAGCGTCCATATAGCCCATCTCAAGCAGCTCGACTCCGGGTGCCCAGCGGGCCAGTTCTTCCCGGATCGGGGCGATGTCGATCGCCTTGGAGAAGCCCGGCAGCCAGTTGTCGTGGTGGCCCAGGATCATCCGCCGGGGGCGGAGCATCTCGGCCTGGCGGGCTACGAACTGGGCCAGCGAGCCCTGAATCGGCTCGCCGTCAATATTGCCCCGGCCGGCGGCGGCGACAATCGCCACATCGGGCCGCCGGTCGCGCAGAATGCCGCTCCAGTGCCCGGACGTGTCCTGATACAGCAGCGAGCCGTAGGGCGTTTCAAACACATAGATCAGCGCGCCGCCGTCCCCCCGTGCGCCCTGAGCTGAGACCTTGAGGTGCTCAACCACCTCGCCGCCCAGGGCACCGAGTTGCGCCCATAAGCCTTGCAAGCGCTCGGTCTGTTCCTGATAGGTCACGCCCAGCTCGCCGATGCACACCGCGTCGGAGTCGGGCATGGCGGTCTTGGACCACACGCACGAGTGCTGGCTGGGGTAGACATCGACGCTCACCTGGGGGGCGAGTTGCACCTTTTCACCGCCCGCCACCGGCATCAGCTGCTCCTCCGGCACCCCCTGGGCGGCCATGATGCGGATCGACTCGTAGGAGCCGATGATGGTCGCGCCGGTGGCCTTGGCAATCCGCTCGGCGCCGTACAGATGATCGAAGTGTGAGTGGCCGACCACGATCCAGTCGGCCTGCCGCACGTCCTCGGTGCTCATGCCGGTTGGGGCCGCACTCGGCACCCGGTCGATATAGGCGTCCAGAAAAACAACCAGCCCGTCGATGCTGAGCCGAAACGTAGCGCAGCCGAGCCAATCCAGCGTCGTGCTCATGGCTTCTCCCCTTTCTCGCACACCGCCCTAGCAATTTCGCCCTGCGTTGACAATGCCCGCCCGCCTGCGCTATACGCCGCAGCCATGTCAGACCCCACGCTTCTGGTCGATACACACGACGCCGTCGCCACCCTGACCCTCAACCGTCCCCAGGCCATGAACGCCCTGTCGCGCGAGTTGCGGCTGCGGCTGGTCGAGACCCTGGAACAGCTGCGGGGCGACCCTGAGATTCGGGTGGTCATTCTGACCGGTGCGGGTCAGCGCGCCTTTTGTGCCGGGCTGGACCTGAAGGAGCTGGGCCAGGCCGATTCCAGCCTCACCCGAGACGTGGCTCCCGGCAATGAACTCGATGTGGTTGAAGCCCTCAACCGCTTCGAGCGGCCGATTATCGGGGCCATCAACGGGGTGGCGATCACCGGCGGTTTCGAGCTGGCGCTGGCCTGCGATGTCCTCATCGCCTCAAGCGCGGCTCGTTTTGCCGATACCCACGCCCGGGTCGGGGTGATGCCGGGCTGGGGATTGAGCCAGAAACTGTCCCGGCTGGTCGGCATCTACCGCGCCAAAGAACTGTCGCTGACCGGCAACTTCCTGTCCGCCGAACAGGCTGCCGCCTGGGGTGTGGTGAATCGGGTGGTGACGCCTCAGGATTTGCTGCCGACCTGCCGGGCGCTGGCCGCAGACATGCTGTCGTGCGAGCCCGACATGCTGGTGAAGATGAAACGCACCATCAACACGGGTTTTGCCCAGAGCCTGGCGGATGGACTGGCGATCGAGGCCAGGGAGTGGCGCGACCACCTGCGCTCCGTCACCCCGGCCGCCATTGCCGACAGACGCCTCGGCATCCAGCAACGGGGCCGGGACCAGACCTGACGGCTAGGGCCGGATGGTATACGCCCGGGGCCCGAGCTGGGCCTGCAACTGGGGCTGGACCATCTCAACCCAGTCACACACGGCCGGACGCGTGTGGCGGGGATCAATGAGATCGTGGACGCTGAAATTCTCGGCTCGGGAGTAGGGGTTGCGCTGGGCGGCGATGCGCTCCTCAAGCTCGCGCCGTTTGGCATCCGGGTCGGGCGCGGCGGCAATCTCACGCCGAAACGCCACCGCCACGCCGCCCTCAATCGGCAGGGCGCCGGCCTCGGCCGACGGCCAAGCCAGGACCGTGCCGCCCGAGGCGAAGTGGGCGGCACCGGCCACCCCGTACATCTTGCGCACGATGACCGAAATCCAAGGCACGCTCGACTGCATGATGGCAAACAGAGTGGCCGTGCCGTGCCGAATCGTGGCCGCCTGTTCGGCCTCGGGACCGATCATGAAACCCGGCTCATCGACCAGACTCACCACCGGCAGATGAAAGGTATCGCACAGGTCGACAAAACGGCGCACTTTCTGGGCGGCGTCCGCAGTCATGGCCCCGGCAAACCACATCGGATCGTTGGCCATGATTCCGACCGGATACCCGTTCAGCCGGGCCAGCCCGGTGACCTGCGACTGCCCGTACAGCGACGACAACTCAAAAAAAGAGCCGCGGTCAACAACCGCCTCGATAATCCGGCGGATGGCATACGCCCGGCGCCGGTTGTGGGGAATAATCGACAGCAGCGCTTCGTCCTGCCGCTTGGGGTCGTCATCGCACGCCGCCAGCGGCGGGGTCTCCCAGATATTGCTTGGCAGATAGCTGAGAAAGCGCCGAATCAGGTCCAACACCCCGTGTTCGTCATCGGCCACATTATCCACCACCCCGCTGCTGAGGTGGACCTGGGGTCCGCCCAGCTCTTCTTTGGTGTACAGGCGGCCAAACGCCCGTTCGACAATCGCCGGGCCGGCAATCATGACCTGGGCGGTCGCCTTGGTCATGACCGAAAAGTGCGAGGCCACGAGTCTGGCTGCGGGCAAGCCGGCCACCGCCCCGACCGCAGCCGACACGACCGGGACCATGCTCATGGCCTGCATGACCGACATGAAACGGTGTGGCGCATTGGCCGCACTGCCACCGTCGCCACCGCCCTGGCCTTGACCACGCGGCACGCTGCCCCCGCCGCCCTCCAGAAAACGGATCAGCGGGATGCGGTACTGGGCGGCCAACTCTTCAATGAACACGCTCTTGCGCAGGCCGGCCGGCGTGGGTGAGCCGCCCCGCAGGGTGAAGTCTTCGCCGCCGACCACGCACGGCCGACCCTCGATCTTGCCGAAGCCCAACACATAGTTGGCCGGCGAGAAGGTCCGCAACTCGCCGTTCTCATCCGTTTCCGAATAGCCCGCAATGCGGCCCTGCTCACGAAACGAGCCCTCGTCAAGCAGCCCGGTGCAGCGCTCGCGGATGGTCAGCCGTCCCCTGGCGTGCTGCTGCTTGACCGCTTCCGGGCCGCCGTGTTCGAGGGCCAGTCGGCGACGGAGTTCAATACCGTCCACTTCTTTTTGCCAGCTCATGATGCGCTTTCCATCTGTCGGTAGGAGGGCTGAGGCGTGGAGAGGAACCTAGTTGTCGGTCTTTGGAGGCGTATACACCGGCGTCGGCAGGGGCGTGACCTTGTCGCTGGATTCGGGCACGGCATGGATCCTGCTCGCCCCACGTTTCTCGACCTCGTCGATACGGACGACCGCGTGGAGGGGAATATAGCTCCGCTCTACGCCCGAGAATTCGCGCTGCAAGCTTTCCTCTGCGGGATCGACGACCAGGCTGGTCTTTTCGCCAAAGAGCAGCCCTTCAACCTCGACAAAGCCAAACAGGCTGCCCTGGCTGACGCTCTTGGCGTAGACTTCGTAGACTTGGCCGTGGTTCGAGAAGATGACCCTGTAGATCCGTTTGGTCTTGGCCGTGGCTGTCGGCATAGGCTAGAAATCAATCAGCTCAAGAATGGTGCCGTCCGGGTCGGTAAAACACACAAAACTGGCCCGGCCCTGATTCGGAAAGTTGAGTTCTTGGGGCTCTGAGAAAAACTCGACGCCCTTGGCCTTGAGGTCTTCGTAGACCTGGGGCAGGTTCTTGGTCTTCAGCGCCAGGCGGGCCATGCCCACGTGGTAGAGGTGCGGGTAGGCTTGGCCGGCGGTCTTGGGGTTCTTCCACTCGATCAGGTCAATGCGTGTGGCGTGCGGGTCCTCGCCCAGCATCAGCAGGGCTGCCCTGCCCCGTCCGTCCGGAATCCGCAGCCCCGCGTTCAGGGCCTGGCTCCCGCCTTCGCCCAGGTCGGCCACGACCCTGAAACCCAGCATCTGGTAAAATTCGAGCGAGCGTTCAAAGTCGGTCACGTTGATATTAATGTGAAAAATCCCCTGGATCATGGCTCTTCCCCCACTCTATCTAGGGTTGACGGGCGATACGCTGGGATGGTCGGACCGGCAGCATGTTTTTCAGCTCGGCTTCGAGGACCTCTTCGGCGATAAAGCCGGTAAACGCCCGCTTGATCGTGCCGTCGGGTGCGAACAAAAAGCTGCTGGGCAGGGCAAAGACCTGGTAGCGCATACCGATGGCCTGCTCGGTATCCCGCCCAACGGCGTACGGAATGTGGTATCTGTCGGCAAACTCCCGCACCCCGTCCTCTTCGCTCTGGAGGGCCACGCCAATGACCGCAAAGCCCTGGTTCTTATACTTGTTGTACATGCGCACCAGAGCCGGCGTCTCGACCACGCACGGGCCGCACCAGGTCGCCCAGAAGTTGACCAGGACGACCTTGCCGTGGTAGTCGGCCAGGCTGACCTGCTCACGATCAATTGTGGTCAGGGTGAAATTGTAGCTGCCGTAGTGCTCATCCGCCGGCGTGAGCGCCGCCGAGGCGGCCGGCTCGGATGTCTCGGCAACCAGCAGTTCTTCAGGGTTGAGAAACGTCAGCCGCGAGGAGATCCACGCCATCTTATCGCTGAAGACCAGGATACCAACCACCATCAGCAACACGCCGCTGGCAACCTCGAGCCGCCGCAGATGGCTTTTCATTCCACCGAAGACGGTCAAAAAGCCGTTCAGAAAAACGGCCGACAGAACAAACGGAATACCCAGACCGAGCGAATAGACGGCCAGCAGCAACACCCCCTGGCCCAGGGTATCAGCCGTTGCCGCCAGGGCCAGGATCGCAGCCAGGATCGGCCCCACACACGGCGTCCAGCCAAAAGCAAACAGCAACCCGGCAACAAACGCCCGAACCATGCCGGGCGGCGCATCCTGGCCGGAAAAACGGCGCTCGCGCAACAGGCCGGGGATGGGCAGCAGCCCGGTCAGGTGGAGTCCGAGCAGCATGATGCCGATACCGGCCACGCCCTTGAGCAGACCGAGATGGGCGCGCAGCAGAGCGCTCAGGGCCGACGCGCCCGCGCCCAGGGCGATAAACACCAGCGAGAAGCCCAGCACAAACGGCAGGCTCTTCAGCATCGCGCCCAGCATGACCCGCGACCGCCCCTGGCTCAGCTCCTCAAAGCTCAGACCGGTAATAAAGGTCAGATAGCCGGGAACAATGGGCAGGACACACGGCGAGGCAAATGACAGAAAGCCGGCCAGCAGAGCAATACCGAGTCCGATATCCATAGAGACAAGCGCCTTTGTACGCCGAGGCTTACAGGTTCACAGCGTCAGCGGTGGTGGCGGAGAGAGAGGGATTCGAACCCTCGATGCCTTTCGGCATACACGATTTCGAGTCGTGCGCGATCAACCGGACTCTGCCATCTCTCCGCACGGCTATACTGGCCACTATACGGCATTTCTGACGTATGCGTAAAGGCCGCAGGCCAGGGGCGACCCGTCCTCTAGCCCCGGCCGGCCTTTCGTCTGGCCTGAAAAAAGCCTTGCAACAGGGTGCGCGCCTCGTCAGCCCGCACTCCGGCCACGACCTCAATCCGGTGATTGAGGCGCGTATCGTGGGCCAAGTCATATACCGAACCGGCAGCCCCGGCTCTGGGGTCGGGACAGCCAAAGACCAGTCGCTTGACCCGGGCCTGAATGAGCGCACCCATGCACATCACACACGGCTCAAGGGTGACGTACAGGGTCGCCCCGACCAGTCGGTAATTGCCGACCGTGCGCGCGGCTTCACGCACGGCCTGGACTTCGGCGTGGGCGGTTGGATCGTGGCGGCCGACCGGCTGGTTGTGCCCCTGCCCCAGACACCGGTCGTCCCGAACGAGCAGCGCGCCGACCGGCACCTCGCCGGCCCGTGCGGCGCGCCGGGCCTGGTCGAGGGCCAAGGCCATCCAAGACGCGTGCTCAGTCATACGCCGCCCGGTAGACCTCGCCGATAGGAGCCAGACCGCCCTGGCTCCCGACCAGCCACTCGACCTCAAGACCGTAGGCTTCGATCGCCGCTACCAGCTCCCGGCTCCAGGCCCGCACCTGACGCGGGGCGCCGGGCGAGAAGAGATCCGCCACAAACAGCAGCTTGTCCTGGGGCAGAAACACCATCAGCATCCCCTCGGCGTGCGAGTTTTCGACCGGATAGATCTCGACCGTCCGCCGCCCGTCGGTCAGGACCTTCTTGTCCTGTCCAACGCCGTCAATCACCGCCGGCCTGGGATAGCGCTGCAAACGATCAGGCCTGACGGTGTGCGGCGCGTCCAAGACGTGCTGTAAAAACGCGACGTTGGTCTGGCTGGTGACCAGACTGATGCCAGCCGCGACATAGGTCCGCAGCCCGCCGGCGTGGTCGTCATGAAAATGGGTGTTGATGACCGTCCGCAGCGGTTTGCCGGGAAAGCGTCGCTCCAGGCTGTCGATCACCCGCAGCGAACGCGCCTCATACAGCGGCGCTTCAACAACGATGACGTGGTCGGCCATGGCAATGCCCAAGCTGTGATGGCTGCCGCCGGTGACATGCACCACACCCGGGGCGACATCAATCATCCGAACCCGGGTCTGCTCTTCATCCACCGGGTCGGCCAGGGCGATCCGCCGCAGCAGCCACTGCGAGCTCAGCTCGCCCCGAGCCGGGCTGCCGTTGTCGGCCCGGACAATGGACGCCGGCAGGGCAAAATCCGCCTCTGCCAGCGGGACGTTGTTCTCAATCGACTCAACCCGTTCGGTCATGATGAGCCGGCCGTTCACCCGCCACAGCGATGAAAACGGCATCGTGATATCCCCCACCTGCCGCCAATCGGAGAAGAAGCGTTCGTTGTGGCTGTCGCCGTGCAGGGGGTCGTCTTCGAGAAACTGGACTCTGCTCAGCAGGCGGGTCTGGGCGTCCAGGGCGATAATCACCGCTGTCCCGCCGTCATCGTAGGCGATCACATAGTGCAGGCGGTCACGGATGAGCTGGTCGCGGAGGCGGAGCAGCGAGGTCTGTCGGGACAGGGCTGTCAGCAGCACCGAGACTGGTGAGCGGCCCAACTCTTTTTTGCGCATGGCAATCCGAGCAGCCGAGGCCGCCCGCCGGTGGGGACTGCGCAGGCCGTCGGCGCCAAGGATCAGGCCGCTATAGCCGTCACTGATTTCGGTATACACCGACCGGGCCGGAACAGGGAACACGGTGTCGCGCTGCCACTCATAGCGGTAGCGGCCGCCACCGAAGTCGCGCAGCAGGCGGTAGCAGAAACGCGAGACCTTGGGCGCGGCGGCGCCGGGACGAATCGCCTGGGCAGGATCGAAGTTTTCTCCGCAGGCCCGGATATGCTGAGTCTGAAGCGCCAGCAGCGCCTCAATCCCGCCCATGGCCGCGACCGCAGAGTCCAGATAGAGCTTGGCCGTCTGAGCCCCGACAGGCGAGGCGGACAGCAGGGCGAGGCTGAGCGCCGCCAGCCCGCAGCCCGCCCGCCACCGGGGGTGCCTGTTCAGAGCCGTGGTCAGGAGTGGAGAGGCTGGGGCACAGGGCTGGTGGCGGGCTGAGGATGCTTGCATTGATACGGGCGGCGGGAGCGCTGACGCCTCGTCCGGTCAGGCCGCAAACCCGATCTTCACCTCTTCATAGCTGGGCCGCTGTTTCAGCCGCTGATGCCAGGCCGCAACGTTTGGAAACGAGCCGAAATCAACGCCCGCCCGTTCGGCCAGGGTCAGAAAAGGCGTGAAGGTCAGATCGGCAATGCCGTGTTCCCCCATCAGGTAGTCATGCCCGTCCAGCTGCTGTTCAAGCTGCGGCAACAGGCCGGTCAGCTTGTCCTGCTGGTGGCGCATCTTGTCCGCACTCTGCTCGGCGGCCGGTTTGCGTTTTTCGTACAGCATGCTCAGCACCGGCGGCACGAACTGACTGTTGCAGAACTCGACCCACAGACGCATCTCGGCCTTGGCCCGACCGTCTGTGGGCGCCAGCCGGGGCGTGGGGTATTGCTCTTCGAGGTATTCGTTGCACAGCGCGGATTCCACCACCCAGGCGTCCTCTTCAACCAGCACCGGAACCTTGCCGTACGGGTTGATCGCCAGGAACCAGGGCTGTTTTTGTTCCTTGCTGGGCAGGTCAATGATGATCCGTTCAAAATCGAGGTCTTTTTCCTTGAGAACGATCCTCGTCCTCATGGCAAACGGTCAGGCCAGATAGTCAAACAACTTGCGGTTCATAGACACCTCCTTCTGCGAGCGAACATTAGGAAAGCGGGCAGCCAGAGTCAAGCCGTGGAGCGGCTCGGTCCGGCGTGACTGCCCGGAGCGGCTCAAATCTCATACATCAGGGCCTGGCCCGCGCGTCGTCGGCCATCTTCCGCCCGCCGACACAGATCGGCCAGCGTGAACTGCTCACAGCCCGCCACAACCGCCCGCCGGACCTCGGTCATCACCCCGCGCAGCCAGCAGTGCTCCAGACCGACGCAGTCCGGACAGGCGACCGGCGCCGTCGCATCCGCGCACGGCAGCGGCGCAAACGGCCCGTCAACCGCCTGAATGATGTCGCCCAGCGTCACCCGGGCCGGTGCGGCGTGCAGCGAATAGCCCCCCGCCTTGCCCCGGCTGCTGTGGACAAGGCCGGCTTTTTTCAGGGCCAGCAGGACTTGTTCGAGGAATTTTTTGGGGATGTTTGCCTGGTCGGCAATCTCCTGAATGGACACCACCGGCGGCGCCCCGGGCGCGCCCAGACAGGTCAGGGCGCGGAGCGCGTACTCGGCTTTTTTTGACAGCTTCACAATGTCTATCTAAATCATAGACAATAGGATGTCAAAGTCTATTATTTGAATACTATTCGCAGGCCGGTATGATGGCGCCATGATGGTCCGTACTCAGATTTCCTTAATTCGTGCGCGTGCGGCCACTCTGAACATTTCTCTTGCCGAGTACATACGCCGACTCGTGAATCGGGACTTGGCCGAATCCCCACGAACCGTTGACCGGTCCATCATCTTCGATCTCGGCAGCTCGGAAGGGACGGATATCGCATCGGAGAAAGCTCGCATGATCGGAGAGGCGGTTGGCGCCGGGAAGCATCGCCGTTCCGATGCGCCATGAGTATCTTTAGTAGGTAGCTTTTCCGTCTTCCGATATGGACGCGGCCGCAGGCTCGCATTCGAAGTGCTGCGCTGAGCGGCGGATCTCCACACATTGACCGCGTGTCTGCTTGTCTCAATCTGGCCTCGCCAGAAACACGCAAAGCGGCTTGACACACGGGCCACAAGCGTCATAATCGCCATATCCCCTCAATATCTATAGAATTAGTAGATATTCACGGAGGTCACATATGGCAAACGGCACCCAGGCAAGCCCGGCAGCTCACGAGGTGAAAGTCGGCGGGCTCGACAACCCCGAAGTCTACCGAAACGTTCCCGGCCACGTCATTCCCATCCTTGAACGAGAGTTCGACGATTTTGACACCGAGGCCGACAAGTTTCTGAGGGCTGAGACAGAGGCACCGGTGTTCATGGGCTTTCGTCTGCGCCAAGGCGTGTATGGCCAGCGTCAGCCGGACGCCCAGATGATTCGGGTCAAGCTGCCCTTTGGCGGGGTGAGCCCCGACCAGCTCGAGGTCTTGGCCGATGTGGCCGAGCAGTACGCCCCGCTGAAAAAAGGCCATATCACCACCCGTCAGAATGTGCAGTTGCACCACATTCCGCTGCTTGAGGCGGCCAAGCTCATTCGCCTGCTGGGCAACCACGACCTGTCCACCCGCGAAGCCTGCGGCAACACCGTCCGCAATGTCGTGTGCGACCCGTTTGCCGGCGTGGCGCCGGGAGAGTTGTTCGACCCCACCCCGTACGCCGGGGCGCTGGTGCGCTACTTTATCCGCAGCCCGCTGACCCAAAACCTGCCCCGAAAATTCAAGGTCTCATTTTCCAGCACCGACCAGGACCTCGGGATTTCAGGCATCCATGACCTGGGCCTCATCCCCCGGATCAAAGACGGCCAGAGAGGCTTTGAGATCCGCACCGGGGGCGGCACCTCGATTCTGCCCCGGATCGGCTACTGCCTGTACCCCTTCGTGTCGGTCAATGCCTACCTCAAGGTGGCCGAGGCCATGCTGCGGATCTTCAACCGCAGCGATGAGCTGCGCGTCAACCGGGCTCGGGCCCGCATCAAGTTCCTGATTGACCGCATCGGGATTGATGCCTTCCGCGAGCTGGTTGACGAAGAAATGCGGGGCGAGTGGGTCGCCGAGCGCAACTTTGACCCCACCCCGCTCCAGTTTGTGGACGAGGAAGAGGCGCGGGCACCCACGAAACCGGCCAATCCCGGCAGTCCCAACGGCGACCAGCGGGCCTTCACCACGTGGCTGGCCTCGAATGTCCGGCCCCAGCGCCAGGACGGATTTTCCACCGCCGAGGTCAAGGTGTCGCGCGGCGACCTGAATCCAACACAGTTCCGGGGCGTGGCCCAGATCATGCGCGACTTCAGCGGCGGCAACGCCCGGACCACCGATGAGCAAAACATCGTCCTGCGCTGGGTTCGCAACGAGAGTCTGTACGATGTCTGGACCCGGCTTTCGGCCCTCGGCTTAGGCCAGGCCGGAGCGCGACAGATCACCGACGTGGTCAGCTGTCCGGGCACCGAGAGCTGCAAGCTGGGTATCACCAACTCCATGGGTTTGGCGACCGCAGTCCAGGAACGCCTGGAACAGCTCCAGATCGCCGATCCCCTGACCCGCCAGATTCATATCAAAATGAGCGGCTGTCCCAACGGCTGCGGCCGGCACCACATCGCCAACATCGGCTTTTACGGCGCGGCCATGAAGTTCGACGGCCGCCAGGTGCCGGGCTATATCATCATGCTCGGCGGCCAGTACGACGACGGCCGGCCGCGTATTGCCCAGCGTCTGCGGGTGCGCGTGCCCTCGAAACGCGCACCCGAGGCAACCGAGCGCTTTATTCGCTACTACCAGGACAAGCGCCAGGACGGCGAATCCTTTAACGCCTTTCTGGACCGCACCGGGGTGGAGGCGTTTGAGGACCTGATCAGAGATCTATCCCTACCGGTGAAATTTGACGAACAACACCAGAGCGAGTTCATCGACTGGAACCGCTCGACGCTCTACAAACTGGAACGCGGGGAAGGCGAATGTTCAGTCTAAGTTCCCGCCACCAGCCGAGCGGACGGAGTACATGCGTATGATGGAGCACATCGGCCTGGATGAACAGGCCATTCACAGCCTGGCCGACAGCTATGAAGACCGCTCGCCCCAGGACGTGCTGGGCTGGGCCTTGGCGCGCTTTGGCTCGCGGATGGCGATTTGTACCAGCTTTCAGATCGACGGCATGGCGATTCTCGACATGGCCTGGCGGATCGATCCCACGGTCCGGGTGTTCACTATCGACACCGGGCGGCTGCCGCAGGACACCTACGACTTGATCGACTCCGTGCGGCAGCACTACCAGATTGAGATTGAGGTGTATTACCCGGACGCCACCCAGGTCGAGAGCGTGGCCCGACGCCACGGCATGAACCTGTTCTACCAGGATGTGAACCTGCGCCTGCTGTGTTGCCAGACGCGCAAAGTCCTGCCGCTGCAACGCGTCCTGTCCTCGCTCGACGCCTGGGTCACCGGTCTGCGTCGCGACCAGCTCAGCAGCCGGGCCAACACCCGGAAAATCGAAGCCGACAATGACCACGGCGGACTGGTCAAGATCAACCCCCTGGCCGACTGGACCGAAGAGCAGGTCTGGGACTACGTGCGGACTCACCGCGTTCCGACCCATCCGTTTTACGATCAGGGCTATACCAGCATTGGCTGCGAACCGTGTACCCGACCCATCTCGGCCGGTGAAGATCATCGGGCCGGACGCTGGTGGTGGGAAAACGGCGCGCTCAAAGAGTGCGGCATGCACTGTTCGATCGAGAGCGGTCGCTTCGAGCGCGACTACGACGCCATTCAGAATCGGGACGGGGAAGGGATTTAAGCACCGCAGCCTTCAATCAGGCGCATCGGAGAAGGCGTCATCCAGATTCCCATTTGACGGATTTTCCCTTGCATCGCTCTTTTAAGCGCCGAAGGGATTCTTCTGTTGGCAGAGTTGATTCGGTATCACCGACACAACGAATCGGCTCAGCCAGATATTCCGGCTCGCCAGAATCCACAGCCCTGAAACGGGCGGCGTGTTCATGTCCGTCCCAACCTCGCGGCCAGCGCTATACTTCAGGGACAGTATGATATACTGGTGCGCCAATGCTTGTAGACGAGGAATCGCATGGCACGCCTGTTCAAAGACATCACCGAGACGATTGGCCACACCCCGCTGGTCCGTCTCAACCGGGTGACCCACGGCCTGCGCGCCGAGGTGTACGCCAAGCTGGAGTTTTTTAATCCGCTCGGCAGCGTCAAGGACCGCATCGGCTATAACATGATCGCGGCGGCCGAGCGGGACGGCACGCTTACCCCGGATACGGTGATCGTTGAGCCGACGAGCGGCAACACGGGGATCGCCCTGGCCTTTGTGTGCGCCGCGCGCGGCTATCGCCTGATCCTGACCATGCCGGACTCGATGAGCGTGGAACGCCGCAGCCTGCTGCGGCTGCTGGGCGCAGAACTGGTCCTGACCCCGGCCCAACAGGGCATGCCGGGCGCCATCAGCCAGGCCGAAGACATCGCCGCCAGCCTGCCCAACACCTTTATTCCCCAGCAGTTTGAGAACCCGAACAATCCGGACATCCACCGGCGCACGACCGCCCTGGAAATCTGGGACGATACGGACGGCCGGGTCGATATGCTGGTCAGCGGCGTGGGCACCGGCGGGACGATTACGGGTGTGGCCGAGGTGCTCAAGGACAGGAAGCCGAGCTTTCGAGCCGTGGCGGTCGAACCCGACCGTTCAGCCGTGCTGTCCGGCGGACCGCCCGCCGCCCATCAAATCCAGGGCATTGGCGCGGGCTTTATCCCGGCCATTCTCAACACCGACCTGATTGACGAAATCATTCGGGTCAAGGACGAAGACGCGCTGGCGACCGCGCGGCGGGTGATCAAGCAAGAGGGCATTCCGGCCGGCATCAGTAGCGGGGCGGCGGTCTGGGCCGCTCTCCAGCTTGCGGCCCGCCCGGAAAACGCCGGCCAGCTGATTGTGACCATCCTGGCCAGTTCGTCGGAACGCTATCTCAGCACCGCGCTGGCAGAAGAGGACGCCTAAGCTCGTCCCGAGCAGCGGCTTATTTCTTGGCCACCACCAGCCGGTAGACCTTACGCGCTATCTCGGTCGCATTCTCAAAGGCGCCGGCCTGACTCATGTCCGTGATCTCGGCATAGCGATCCCGAATCTGCTCCGGACTCGGCACCCGGTCGGTGCCGAACACCACCCCCGCCGCCTCGCGGACCTCGATCTTGGCGTAATAGCCCGCCCCACCCTGGATGATATGTCCCGAGGCGTCGTTCTCCGGGGCGCACAGCCAGGCGACTGCGGCGGTCACAAACTCGGGTTGGCTGACCTTGGCAAACTCGTCGGTCATCGCCACCCGTGACATGCGGGTGACCGCCATCGGGGCAATGGCGTTGACTGTGATATTGTAGCGCTGGCCTTCTTCTTTGAGCGCGTGCATGAAGCCGACCAGCGCCATCTTGGCCGTCCCATAGTTGGTATGGCCGTGGTTGCCGTACAGACCGGCTGAGGACGAGGTCATCACAATCCGCCCGAAGCGCTGCTCGCGCATGATCGGCCAGGCCGCGTGCGAGCAGTACACCGCGCCCATCAGATGCACGTCGATCAAGGACCGAAAATCGTCGAGATCCATCTTGGCAAAGCTCTTGTCGCGCACGTTGCCGGCATTGTTAATCAGCACATCAACCGTGCCAAAGGCGTCGAGCGCGGTCTGAATAATCCGCCGCCCGCCTTCTTGGCTGGCCACCGAATCATAGTTGGCCACGGCCTCGCCGCCGGCCGCCCGGATCTCCTCAACCACGCCATCGGCCGCAGCGGGTGAGCCGCCGGTGCCGGCAACGCTGCCGCCCAGGTCGTTGACCACCACTTTCGCCCCCCGCGCGGCCAGAAACCGGGCGTGGCTGCGACCCAGCCCGTTGCCCGCCCCGGTCACCACCGCCACCCGTCCGTCAAAACGAATATCGCTCATCAGCCTTCTCCTTTGTCCCGTGTCTGCCCCTGCTATAGCAGACCCCGGATGGGCATTGCACGCCCGCGCTCCACATTCTAATAAGGACAGGCATGTCAGCCTTATCTCGCCCGTCCTCCGGGGCAGTCGTCCAGGACTCCGTATGAAAACGCTCGGCCCGCAGCTGGCCTACTTCCTGACCGACAGGGAAACGCGCCGCAATATCGGGGCGCTGCTCAAATTGCTGGCCTTTTTGTTCGGCACGATTGCGGTCTTCTCGGTGCTCTTTCACCTGATCATGGTCTACCACGAGGGCCAGGATCACTCGTGGCTGACCGGGTTCTACTGGACGCTGACCGTGATGAGCACGCTCGGCTTTGGCGACATTACCTTTCATACCGATCTCGGACGCCTGTTCAGCATTGTGGTCCTGCTGTCGGGCATTGTCCTGCTGCTCATTGTCCTGCCGTTTACCTTTATCCGTTTCTTCTACGCCCCGTGGCTCGAAGCCCAGGTGCGGCTGCAAGCGCCGCGCGAAGCGCCGCCGCAGGCGCATGGGCACGTGGTGATCTGTTCGTATAACACCATTGCGCCCGGACTGATTGAGCGCCTGCGCCTGCACGACATCCCCTACTACGTCATCGAGCCCGACCCGGCCCGGGCCGCCCGGCTGCATGAAGACGGCGTGTCGGTCATCAGCGGTGAACTCGACAGCCGCGAGACCTACGAGAAAGTCCGCGCCGCCCAGGCCCGCCTGATCCTGGCCGACAGTGCCGACACGCTCAACACCAATATCACCCTGACCGTCCGAGAGGTCGCCGCCGAGGTGCCGATCATGGCCACCGTCGAGAACGAGGATTCCATCGACATTCTCGAACTCAGCGGCTGTAACCACGTGCTGCCCCTCAAACAGCGCCTGGGCGAGCGGCTGGCCAACCGGCTCCACACCGGCCACGCCGAGGCTCACGAGATCGGCCGCTTCCGTGGGCTGCACGTCGCCGAGTTCCCGGTTCACAATACGCCCCTGGCCGGTCGCACGATCCGTGACACCGGGCTGCGGGATGCGTTGGGGATCACTATCGTCGGCATGTGGGAACGTGGACGCCTGGTGCCGGTCTCGCCAGACACCTATCTGTCCGACACCAGCGTGGTGGTCGTGGTCGGCACCGCCGAGCAGATGCTGGAACTCAACACCCTGCTGGTCATTTACGACACCAACTATAATCCGGTCCTGGTCATTGGCGGAGGCAAAGTCGGTTGCGCCGCAACCCGGGCGCTCAAGCGCCAGCAGATACCGGTCCATCTGCTCGAACACGACGAGGGGCTGCGTGAGCGGCTCACCCCCCTGCCGGACAAGCTCTGCATCGGTAATGCGGCCGACCGGGAGGTGCTGATGCGGGCCGGTTTGCAGGACGCGCCGGCGGTCCTGCTGACCACCAACGACGATGCGATGAATATCTACCTGGCGATCTACTGCCGCCGCCTGAACCCCGAGCTGCACATTGTGAGCCGGATTACCCACGAGCGCAATCTTGAGGCCATTCACCGCGCTGGCGCAGACTTCGTGCTGAGCTATGCCTCGCTCGGGGTGCAACAGGTGTTCTCGCTGCTGCAAGGCCACGAGCTGGGCATCCTGGAAGAGGGGATTGAGCTGTTCACGGTTGCCCTGCCGCAGACCCTGGTCGGCCTGAGACTGGTGGAAAGTGAGATCGGCGCCCGAACCGGCCTGAACGTCATCGGCATTCAGCACAACGGGCACATCATGACCAACCCGCTGCCGGCCACCACGCTGGAGCAGGCACCCAGCAGCGTCTGGCCTTTACCGAGACGTTTCGCTAGGGCGCGTTCCCCCTTACAGGGACACCGATTTTCAGCTCAGCAGGTGTTGCAGACCGCGTGACAAACGCCCGACCGCCTCGCCGGCCACTTCTTCGCTCAGCGCCCCATAGGAAATCCGCAGCAGGCAGCCATCGGTCACCCCGAAGGCTGTGCTGGGAATGACCGCGACCCGATGTTCCTGGATCAGGCGCTCGGTCAGGGTCATCGGGTCCATAGCGGTCTGCACCCGCAGCAGAAAGTAGAACGCCCCGTCGGAGCGCGGCAGGCTGATCAATTCGGGCAGATTGCGCAGCTCGCGCAGCACGACCTGACGGCTTGCGGTCATGGCGGTGAGTTTGTCACGGCAGTAGGCCGGCCCGACGCGCATGGCGGCCACCGCCGCGTGTTGCGACACGACCGGCGGGCAGATCACAATCGTATCCTGGGCCTTTTTGATCGCCGTATACAGGTGTTCGGGGACGACCATCCAGCCGATGCGCCAGCTGGCAAAGCCGTAGGCCTTGGACAGGGAGTACAGCGAGATGGTGTGGGGGCGAGAAATGGTGTGCCCCGTCATAGGTGAAATACTCATACGCCTCGTCGCTGATGTGGTAGATGCCGGCCTGGCGACACAGGCGGTTGACCGCCCGCAGGTCGGCTTCGGGATACACCACCCCGGCCGGGTTGTTGGGCGAGACCGTCACCACCGCCCGGGTTCGCTCGGTGATGGCCCGGCTGAGGGCGTCGAGTCGGAGCTGGTAGTGGGCGTCGGTCGGCACGCACACGGCCCGACAGTTGACCATGCCGATTGCCATCTCGTGGTTGAAATAGTAGGGCAGCGGCAGAATGACTTCGTCGCCCGGGTCGGTAATGGCCATCAGGGCGTTCATAAAGGCCATATTGCCCCCGGCCGTCACCACGATACGCTGCCCGTCATCGAGCGCCATGCCGTTGTCGTAGCGCAGCTTTTCGTCGATCACCTCCAACAGCGGGTCAATGCCCTGGACGAGTTTGTACTTATGGTTGTCGGGGTCGGCCTCAAAGTCGCGGACGGCTTCGAGCGCCTGGGGTGGCGGGCCGTAGTAGGCGACGCCCTGGCCCAGCGACAGCGTGCCGGGGGTGGCGCGGATCAGCTCGGCGACCACCGGAATGATAGGCGACTGGACCGCCTGCATGCGCCGACTTTCGCTCAGCTGTGGCATGTCAGGCGTCTCAGTCGGCGGTCAACACCGGCAGCTCAAGGAAAGACGGCCGTTCCTCGGCGTGGTGGACCGTGTTGTTTGCGCGACGGATATCCGCCGCGGTGTCCCTGGCCAGCACCGGGTTGCCGCTGTTGGTGTTGCGCGCCCGGCGGGGAAAGTTGCTGCTGGTGATATCCACCTGCACACGGCTGCCGGCCTGGAAGGTGTGGTGGATATCGCCCAGCTCAATCTCCAATCGGTAGACCTGATCGGGGACCAAGGGCTGCGGCTCGGCCTGGCGGTACATGGCTCGCACCACCCCGTCCATCAGCAGGCTGGCGCGACCGTCTGCCCGCAGCTCAATCAGCTTGGCCACAAAATCAGTGTCGGGGCAGTCGGACTGGACGTGGAGGATGACCCGCACCAGCCCGGCGATGCTGACTTCCTGGTCCAGAACCTCACCGCAGTAAGTCAGGCCATAGTTGGGCAGGGCTTGGACCGGACGCTGGTCACGCGGGCCGCTGTCGATCAGCATGTTGCGTCCGCCCAGCGTCGGAACAGGGCGGCGGGGGTCGTAGAGATAACTGCGCCGGTCGCCGCCCGGACCGTCCGGGCTGAGCCGGCCGTCGCCCCGCAGGTACAGCCGTCGGCGGACGACTCCCGGCGGCGGCCAGTGCTCGGCGTGACGCCAGTCAGTGGCAACATAGCCGGCCTGGTCGGCGACCCAGGCGCGGGGCGAATACAAGACCGCCGGCTCAGCCACGATCCTGGTCGGTGCATCCTTGAGCCAGTGGTCAAACCACTCGAAGTAGGGATCGCGTGGCCAGAAGTTACGCTCATACACAAAGTAGTGGCTGTTGGGTCCAATCCACAGGTGCTGGTTGCCGACGCGGGCCTGAATGTCGCGAAAGGCGGCCAGCACGCTGGTCAGAAAAATGTCGAACCAGGTGGTGACGTGAAAACCGGGCACGGTAATCGTCGCCCGAAAGTTGTGGCGGGCGCGAAAGGCGTCGGGCGCGGGGTGGGTGATGATTTCGTCAAGATAGGGCTGCCAGACCGAGAAGTCGGGGTAGCCGGTCAGCGGCAGTCGCAGCCAGTCGGCCGACTCGATGAAAGGCGGGTCCGCCTGGCGGGCGGCGTCGAGGGCCGCGTAGCGGGCGGCCGCCGAATCCGCGGCCGCAGCCAGGGCTTCGGCGCTGATATTGTGGCGCTGCAGCAGCGCCTGACGGTGGGACGCCGACAGGCCCGGGATATTGCGGGCGACCCACAGCCATAGGCGCTCCATCTGAATCGACTGGCCCTCATACACCACGTCGTCATAGATACTCGACCCGCCGACCTGGGTGAAAAACGCCTGCACACTGGGGTGGCCCTGCGAGGCGGCGGCCAGCGCGGTCGTCGCCCCAGCCGACGAGCCTGACAGCCCGACGCGCTGGTTGGACCAGGGCTCGGCCGCGATCCACTCCAGGCTGTCGTAGCCGTCTGCGGCGTCGTCGCCGTAGACGTGGTCTTCACCTTCCGAGCCGTAGCGGCCACGCGTATCCTGGTAGACCGCAGCATAGCCACGGCGCACGATCTCGCGCCAGCCGCGCAGAATCGAACCGCGCAGGGGTGCCCTGGGGTCCGGCAACCAGCCCCGGGTACAGTCGGCCACGTGCTGGCCTTCGGGCGAGGTGATGCCGTACGGCGTGCGCTGCATGATTACTGGATAGCGCGGTCCGCCGCTGTCGGGCAGAAACACAAAGGTATTCAGGCGGACGCCGTCCCGCATCGGCACCATGGCCTGGAAACAGCGCGCCCCGTCAATCGCCTGCATCGTTTCCCCTTCTTCTGTCTCAGTTCTGACCTTGCCGAACCTAAACGTCTGACGGGCGCTCAGTCAAGAGCGCCTCACCCCGCCCGCCGGCGCTTGGGCCCAGAGCCGCACGGGGCTGGCGGCTTGATATGGACCGGTGATATCGGTAGCACAGAGAGGGTGAAAAACATGGATGGGAAGGTGGCTGATCCGTCTTGGCGCGTCTAGGAAGCATCTGGGGTCTGGGGGGCATTCTGGCCATATTGGCCTACGCTGTTTTTCACCTGCTCGGCCGCTCGATCGAGGCGTTCGGCTACGCCTGGGACTGGCGTCACTGGACGCTGCTCATCTTCAATACGGCTTTCATGGCGCATTCGGAGGGCTACATGGGTTTCCAGAAATCCTTTGCACCGCGCGTGGTGGCTCGCGCCCGGGTGCTCCACGACCGGCCGTCCTTGCTGCGCCTGCTGCTGGCTCCGCTGTTTTGCATGGGCTATTTTCACGCCACCCGCCGCCGGCTCCTGTCCATCTACACCCTGACCCTCGGTATTGGCGTGCTGATCGTCATTTTTCAGTACATCAGCCAGCCGTGGCGCGGCATTCTTGACAGCGGAGTTGTAGTCGGCCTGACCTGGGGCATGACCAGCATCGTGGTATTGGCGGCCAAGGCGTGGCGAGAGCCGTGCACCTGCCCGACTCGTCACTGCCCCGGACAACCGCCTAGGTGACAATGCATAGGCGATATACAATGAGGGAGATGGCTACTATGCGCACGGTCCGGCTGACTCTTGACGAGGCTCTGGTCAAAGAGCTTGATAAAGTCGCCAAAAAGCTGGGAACAACGAGGTTGGCCTTTGCCCGAGCTGCGCTACGAGCAGCCCTGGCCTATGCGGCCAGCGAAGAAGAGGAGCGCAGACATCGAAGCGGTTATGAGCGCAAACCCGTCAGGCCGGGGGAGTTTAGCGACTGGGAAGATGAACAGGTCTGGGTCGACTGACTGTGTGACCCAGACTTGCCAAGGAGACGAACTATGCCAGGAAGATTAGCCAACAAGGTCGCCCTGATTACCGGAGCCGGTGGCGGC